>CAZHAO010000037.1:0-12775 GCA_964530375.1 uncultured Methanotrichaceae archaeon | reverse complement strand
ACCTCACATTCCGCACCTTAACTTCCTAAATCGAGTATTTTGCTAGCTAGCGATTCCACTAATATTATTATAAATCTTATTATTTATTGATATTAATATTATATCTGCTTACTGCTGACCCACTCGTGAGCGAGCATCTCATGGGGTCATGCCGAATGAGATAATCAACATAATGTCAACTAAATCAAATTAAAATATCATATTAAGTTAAAATGATTGAATTTGAGATAAAAATCGATAGCAGTAAAAATACCAGTTTCAGAACTCGAGGTGCGGAATGTGGGATGGACGTAAAAACCACGAAGATATGACGAATGGAATGAAAAATCGCGGTACCAGTAAATGAATGAAAAATCACACATCGTAGTACCAGAAAAAATGATGTTCGAAGTTGCGGCCCCTTGGGGCGCCGCAACTTCAGATCTCAAACCCGGTCCAAGTGCTGGTTATGGTGTCAGCTACGGTGGTAACGTCCAGGATGCCCTCGTCCTTGACGGTCCCAGCAGCGGTGGCGTTTCCGGCGGCCACGGGTTCTGTTGTAGCGGCCGCGGCTATCGTGTTGGTGGTGGCGGCGGTGGTGGCTACGGCAGGGACGTTGGCGGGCTCGTATCCCGAGGTGTCAGGGCTGATCAAAGAGCCCGTGACGGTTCCCTGGTTGATTCTCCCCTGGCTATCGGACTGGACGAAACTTCCAGTCATGGAGCCATCTTGGGCGGTCCCGGCTATCAGCGTCGAGACGAGGAAGCCGTCCTGAAGGGAGATGATTCTGAGGTTCGCCACGTCACCGGAGATAGATCCGGAGACCACGGCGTTCCAGGGCTTGGGGGAGTCGGAGTTGGCGGCGCCAAATAGGATCTCGCCAGATTGGTACAAGACCATGGAGACCCTGGCGTCTTCCATGGTCAGGATCCAGGAGCCTTCGAGGGAGTGAGTCGCCTGGGCTGCAACATCCGTTGCTGACGATTCGGCATCTGTTGCATTAACCGTCGGCTCCAGAACTTCCGCCGGAGCGATCACGCTTTCGTTATTCGATACGTTGGCATCTTCTGCCAATGAAAGTCCTGATATGAGGGTGATGGCGATGAGCATCGATAGAGCGATACGTCTGAGGTTCAAGTTAACACCTTCTTTCTTTTTCCCACTCCGATGTTGACAGCTTTTTTTTGGCCTGCTGCCGGGCCCTAATTGGTACAACCATTAATAAGCTTTTCATAGCCCAAAAAGCCCGGATCGTGCCCTTTAAGGTCCGCCGGCGGCAGAATCGAGCCTCGCCAGCATCTCGTCCGGGTCGGTAGTCGGAGGCTTGCAGACCCCTCCCGAGCATACATAGGCCGTCGCCTTCCCGTCCTTCATCTCCATCTCCTTTGTGAACTCGGCGATCTCCGCTATCTCCTGGTCCGATCCCGGCGGCCTGAGGAGGATCACCGATCTTGGCAGAAACCTCGACCTCAGGGCCCTGAGCATCTTTTTGGTCTCGGGAGACTCTGCGGGACCTGCTATCACCACCTCTGACGTTGGGCCCAGGGCGAAGTCAAGGGCCGAGAGGAGATAAAGATGGGCCGCGGGGACGCCTCTCGCCCTTGCGGCGAAGGAGTCTGAGGCCTTGGAGGCGACCTCTTCGAGCTTTGAGCCCCCCGTCATCCGAGAGAGCCTCAAAAGGTCGAAGACGGCGACGGCGTTTCCTGAAGGGAGGGCCCCGTCGATGCCGTCCTTTCTCCTGAGGATCAGATCCTCGCCATCTTCCGGCGTGAAGTAGAAGCCTCCACCCTCCTCGTCCTGGAATCGGCTCACGAGATCCCTGGCCAGGTCCAGGGCCGCCCGGAGGTATTTCGTCTCGAAGCCCGCCTCGTAAAGCTCGATGAGCCCCCAGATCAAAAAGGCGTAGTCTTCTAGGTTTCCAAGAATCCCGGCGGAGCCCTCCCGGTAGCGGTGGAGGAGCCGGCCCCCGTCGTCTCTCATCTTTTCCAGGACGAAGTCCGCCGCCCGAGACGCCGCCTCCTCCAGCTTCTTTTCGTCGAGGACTTGGGCGCCCTTTGCAAGGGCTGCGATCATGAGGCCGTTCCAGTCGGCGAGGATCTTGTCGTCCCTTTCCGGCCGGACCCTTTTCTCCCTCGCAGAAAATAGCCTCTTTCGGGCGATCTCCATCCGTTCTTTCAGCTCCGACTCTGAGATCCCCATCTCGTTTGCCACATCCGCGAGGGGCCTTTTGAGATGGAGGACGTTCTTGCCGGTGAGCCTCCCCGTCGCCTCCTCTCTATAGTTCCCCTCGTCTCTGACGTCGAAGAGCTTCGCCACCAGGTCCGCCTCGCCCTCCTCGAGGACGGATCCGATCTCCACCGTCGTCCAGAGGTAGAACTTCCCCTCCTCCCCCTCGCTGTCGGCGTTCTCTGCAGAGTAAAAGCCGCCTTCAGGCGACCTCATCTCCCGGAGGACGTAGTCGAAGATCTCGGAGGCGATCCGGCCGTACCTCTCGTCGCCGGTCGCCTGGCGCGCCTCCAGGCAGGCCGAGGCGATCATCGCCTGGTCGTATAGCATCTTCTCGAAGTGGGGGAGGAGCCACCCGGCATCGGTGGAGTAGCGGTGAAAACCATAGCCGACGTGGTCGAAGATCCCGCCCCGCCTCATGGCGTTGAGGCTGATCTCCGTCATCGTGAGCCCTCCAGGGTCGCCGGTCCTTCGCCAGTGCCGGAGGAGGAAGAGGAATGTGGCGGGCGAGGGGAACTTGGGCGCGCCTCCAAACCCGCCGTTGGCAGGGTCGAATCTGGCGACGAGGCTCTGGTAGGCCGACTTCATCGCCAACTCGTCGAGTTTCATCCCCGGGATCTCCGGCGGGGGCTCTAGGGCGGCGGCTATCTCCTCCGCTGAGTTCAGAAGCTCGTCCCTCTGGGTCCTCCAGAGGGCGCCGATCCGCGGGATGAGGTCGAGCATCCCGATCCTCCCGCGGCTGCTCTCTTTGGGGATGTAGGTGGCTGCGAAGAAGGGCTTCTTCTCGGGGGTGAGGATGACGTTCAGGGGCCAGCCGCCCCCGCCGGTCATCATCTGGCTGACCTCCATGTAGACGGCGTCGATGTCGGGCCTCTCCTCCCGGTCGACCTTGATGCAGACGAAGGTGCTGTTCAAGAGGTTCGCCACCTCCTCGTCCTCGAAGGACTCGGCGGCCATGACGTGACACCAGTGGCAGGTGGAGTACCCTATCGAGAGGAAGACGGGCTTCTTCTCCGCCTTCGCCTTCCGGAAGGCCTCCTCCCCCCACGGGCGCCAGTCGACGGGGTTCTCCGCGTGCTGGAGGAGGTAGGGGCTCACTTCGAAGGCCAGCCGGTTTCTTCTTTTTTCCATCATCATCACCCAGCGATTGTCTCCGATCCCCCGCCATCTCTCGCGGGATTCTCATCGATGGCGTTATCGGTCTCCCTCTTCTCTTCCGCCTCGGCTTTCTTGGAGGGGCCAGCTTCGGCCTCGTCCCCCTCCTTCGCCTCTTCGGGTTTTGGCTTCTCGGCCTCGACGCTGCCCCAGAGGACCTCTCCCGGCCTTCCCCATCGGCCCCCCTCGATCACCGTTCCGGGGTAGACGATCGTCCCAACGCCGGTCTTCACCCCCTCGCCGAGGACGGCGCCGAGCCTATTCCTGCCGGTCTCGGCCCTCGTTCCGCCGACGTAAGATCGGACGTCTGAGCCGTCGTGGCGCCGGTTGGCGACTATGGTTCCCGCGCCAAGAAGGCATCCGGGTCCGACGAGGCTGTCCCCCAGGTAGCAGAGGTGGGATATCTCCGTCCCCTCCATGATGGTGCTTTTCTCGATCACGGCGCCGCTTCCGATACTGACGCCGTCCCCGATCGACGATGGGCCTCTGATGAGGCAGTTCGGCCCGATATCGCAGCCGTCCCCGATAGCCACCGGCCCTGCCACGAAGGAGCCGGACCTTATCACCGTCCCCTTTCCCACGGCGACCTCGCCGGAGAGGGTCGCGTTCGATTCCACCTCGCCGAGGATACCGCGGGTGTCGGGGGGCATCAGGGTCTCGTTCGCCTTGAGGATCTCCCAGGGGTGAATGATCTCGATCCAGCTCTCAAGCTCTGCGACCCCGATCTGGATCCCATCGGCCAGAAGGGACCTCAGCCCCGCCGAGAGGTCTCTCTCCTCTCCTTCGCCCTCGGATGGGGGGACCCTTCTGAGAGCTTCAAAGATCCTTCTGTCCAGAAGACAGATCCCTGCATAGATCAGGTGGGACGGGGGGGCCTTGCCCTTATCGGCCACCGATTTTAGGGACCCCTCCTCTCCCTCCAGGATCAAGTCCCTCTCGGGGTCGGGGTCCTCGACCCTCGCCGTCGCGACGGCGAGCCCCTCGACCTCGGCCACCCTCTTCAGGGAGGGTCCGTCGCAGAGGACGTCGCCGTTAGCGACCAAAAACCGGTCCTCGGCGAGCCCCTCGGCTCGAAGGAGGGCGTGGCCGGTGCCGAGCCTCTCCTCCTGGACGACGTAATCGATCTTGACTCCGAGAGCTTCGCCGTCGCCGAAGTGGTCGGTGATCTTATCCTTCTGGTGGCCGACGACTATGACGAACCTCTCGACCCCCGCCTCCTTCGCCCTCGATACCAGGTGTTCGAGGAGGGGCTTTCCTCCGATGGGGAGCATCGCCTTCGGATGGGATGAGGTGAGGGGGCGCATCCTCATCCCCTCCCCTGCCGCGAGAACTATCGCCTGCCTCAAGCTCTTCAGTCTCCCTCGAATATCCTCAGGGCCTCTTCGACGGTGGCGTCGTCGAGGGTGATGGCGCTGATGGCGTCGCACATCCTCGCCGCCTCGTCGAGGTCCTTCTGGTGGATGTTCCTCCCTGTGGCGTTCCCCGCGGCGCCGCTGACGTGGATCTGATCGTGGAGCTGCTGTAGGAACGACTCGGGGTCGCGGCTGGCGCCCCCGGCGCAGACGACCTTCGTCCTCCCGGCGGCGGCCACCGCCTCCTTGAAGATCTCCTCGGACCTCGCGCCCTCCTTTTTCGGGTAGTTGACCTTGACGAAGTCCGACCCCAGGGCCGCGGCGACGCCCGTCGCCCCCGCGATCAGGTGGGGGTCTCTCTCGTCTTTTACGGCCTTCCCCCGGGGGTAGATCCAGAGGACGGTGACGAGGCCCTGGCGGTGGGCCCGGCGGACGATCGAGGCCGCCTCCCGGAGCATCTCGGCCTCGTATTCGCTCCCCAGGTAGATGGTGTAGCCGACTCCCAGGACGTCGAGGCCGCTGTCATCGGCGAACTCCGCCACCTGGTCGGCCTCGACCAGCTGGCGGCTTATGGGGTCCATCTGGTCCGTCTCCACCAGGTTCGTCTTGGAGTTCAGCTTGACGAGGTAGGGGACCTTCGAGTAGTCCATGCCGTACCGCGCGATGAGGCCGAGCTGGGTCGCGAAGACGCCGATCCTCCCCTTCTTTGCTATCCGAAAGAGGTGCTCGGGATCGTTGTCCTCGGGGCTGATCCCGGGGCCGAAGAAGTCGCCGTTCAGGTGCTCGACCTTCTGGTCGCCGGCAAAGAGCATCAGCCGACCGCTATCCTTGGAGATCATGAGGTAGTTGTCGATGTACTCGTCGCGCCTCTCGGGCGGAACGTCCAGGGGCACCAGGACGTCTTCTGATCCTATTCTGATGGTCATGGTCCTCCCTCCTCCTTCTCACTCCTCCGATATCACTTCCAGCTTTACCGAGGGCACGATCCTCTCGACGTCCTCCTTCTGAGCGAGGGCGGTCCCGGCCCGGAGGGTCGTCGCCGTCCCCGCCGCCGTCGCGTAGATCAGGGACTCCTTGAGGTCTTTTTCCGTGACTTGACCGTAGATGAACCCCGCCACCGAGGAGTCGCCAGCTCCGATGGTGTTCACCACCTCGACTGCCGGGGGGACAGCCTGGTAGACCTTTCCGCCGGAGACGAGGAGGATCCCCCTCGGCCCCATGGAGACGAGGACGATCCCGACGCCCCGTCTATTTATCTCCCGGGCCGCCTCCAGGATTTCGTTTCTCTTCTCAAGCCTCCTTCCCACGAGGGAGCTGAGCTCGTGGATGTTCGGCTTGATCACGTCGGGCTTTCCCCCGATCCCGACCTTCAGGGCCTCCCGATCGACGTCCAGGACCACCTTCGCGCCCCGAAGCTTCGCCGTCTCGATGATCTTTCGATAGATCTCGGGGTGGGCTCCCGGCGGAAGGCTACCACCGATGCTTATGAGCTCCGGCTCCTCCAGCCTTTTTACGACATCGTCGATCTCTATCAACTCGAAGGGCTTCACCTCGGGGCCTGAGGAGTTGAGGATGATCTGCCTTCCCGTGCTCATCTCGACGATGACGATGTTGATCCTCGTCTCGCCGGAGACGGGGATGAAGCCGCACTGAGTTCCATCCCTGATCAGCTGGGCCTCCAGCTGCCGGCCCGCAAAGCCCGCGATGAAGCCGAGGGCCCTGTTCTCAACGCCGAGGGCGGTCAGGACCTTGGATACGACGATCCCCTTCCCTCCGGCGTAGCTCTCCTCTCTTATGATCCGGTTTGATACGTCCTCTCGAATCTCGTTGATCCAGAGGGTTCTGTCCAGGGCCGGGTTGAGGGTTACTGTGTAAATCATGGATGAAGCCGCCGTATTTGGATTAATTTATGACTTTCGCATTTCGTTTCGGATGGCAGAAGCATGGGAAGGCTGCAGGCTCCCTCCATCGGTCACCATCCTCTCCGCTTTCGGTAAATCTCCATCATCGTCTCGGGATCGACCATCCCCGTGGTGAAACGGTCTCGTAGAACCTGGAGGGCATCATCGCCTTTTCGAGGTCGAAGCCCTCCCGCCTCTTGAACCTGTACTTCTCATCGAAGATCTTTCTGCCCCGAACTTCCAACTCCTCCTCGGCCTTCTCGATCCCCACCGAGGCCAGGCCGCGATGATCTTTTCGGTTGGTGGGGAGGTGGCGGCGACCCCCGTTCAGAATGATCACTCGGCGTCCACGAACCTCTTCCCCAGGTTCTTGAGGACGGAGGGGAGGGTGGTGTACTCCATATCCTCCATGGGGAGGCGGTGGGGCTCGAAGGGGCCGTGCCTTCTCATGTAGTCGGTGACCTCGTGGACCCTCTGTCTCGTGAGGTCGAAGGCCGGGTCTCTGAAGAGGTCGACGGGGCCGATGAGCATCCCCCTGGCGATCTGGAACCCCGCGGCTATGACTCGAGGGGGACCGTCGAACCGTGTGCAACAGGCGTCCTCGAAGGCGCAGGGCATCAGGGGACCGTTGTGGCTCCCCCTCATCCAGCCGCTGACCAGGTGGCCGAGGGAGAAGGGCTCCAGGACCTCCCCCAGGGCTGGAAGCCCCGACTGGGCCCTCACCAGGGCCACGGGGTCGTCTTTTCCTACATACTTGCCTGCGGTCTGATAGAGCTTCTCGGTGCTGATGACGGCGGCGGGCTCGTCCTCGGGGAGCTTTCCGGGCTTGGGGTAGACCCGTTTGATGACGTACCTGCTCTTGGCTCCGATGAGGGCCAGCATGTCGTACATCTCCGCTGGGGACTCCATCATCACCCTCTTGTGTTCCATGATGTCCCAGACCTCGAAAACGAAGCCGCTGTGGAAGCTGGGATCGATGACGAGGCCGGCGGTGTTGAAGGGGTCGGCGAAGATCCGAAATATCGGGAGGTTGAAGGCCCCGGGCTCGGTCTTGTCCATCATGAAGGCGACGACCGGCTCTCCAACCCGCTCGGTGATCTCCATCTCGGCGACCCCGGGCCCCATCCCCTTTATGTTGCCGCAGAAGGCGTCGCAGAGGAGGTCCTGGCCCGCCCCGTAGAGCTTCAGCTCTTCGGCCTTCTCCGTCGCCTTGACCATGACGTCCCAGGCGAGGCCGTGGATCTCGGCGTTGTCCTCGCCGAATAGGTGGGTCATCAACAGCTGGAGGTCGTCTCCGACCGACATCACCTTGAAGTCTATGATCCTTCCTTTGGCCTTCTCTTGGGTCAATATCGATTCTGCAGCCTCTTTCAGTGCGGGGTGAACGGTGGCGTGCCCTGGCCATCCGCCGACGTCTGCCTTGATTAAGCTGATAGTGATTTTGCTCATTTACAATCCCCTCTCTCCGGTCGACCCCTCGAACCTAAATCGGCGTCTATCTGATGATTTCGCCCTGGCCGATGACCGATGGGGTCACGATTCGGATCGTTGCCAACCGGCCGTGGTGATTCTATTACATCAGGCTGTTACCTATAGCCTTTTACCTGTTACGGTTCCGTTTTTTTCGAGCTTGACGACCGGAGGGGCCCCCATGGGATCCTCTCGTCGACTTCGCCCCGCCAGAGGCCGGGGAATCGCTCAGGAGAGAGAGTTTTATTACGGGAGAGAGCAAACCTCAACGGTTTGAGGAGCGTTTGAGGTTATGGAAGTCATCGCAAAATATCGGGTCGAAACAGACCTCCCCATCGAGAAGGCCGCGGAGGCTATAGCCGCGGAGCAGTCGACAGGGACCTGGACAGAGGTGGAGAGGGAGACGCTGGCGAGAGACCTCGCTGGCAGGGTGATCAGGGCCGAGGGGAAGTTCGCGTACATCGCCTTTCCCGAGGAGCTATTCGAGCCGGGGAACATCCCTCAGTACCTATCGGTTGTGGCCGGAAACCTCTTCGGCCTCGGCGCCCTGAAGAAGGTCAGGCTCCTGGACATCGTCTTCCCTCAGAACCTGGTGAAGGCTCACAAGGGCCCCAGGGTTGGGATAAAGGAGGCGAGAGAGATCCTTGGAGTCTTCGACCGGCCCATGGTGGGAACGATCATCAAGCCTAAGGTGGGCCTCAGCCCCAAAGAGACGGCAGAGGTGGCGGGCCAGGCGGTGAGGGGAGGCCTCGATCTGATCAAGGACGACGAAACCCTGACAGACCAGTCCTTCTGCCCCATCGACGAGAGGGTGGAGGCGGTGATGGCAGAGCTCTCCAAGGTCGAGGAAGAGACCGGGAAGAAGGCCTTCTACGCCGTCAACGTCACCTGCGGCGCCGAGGAGATCCTGGAGCGGGCCGAGGACGTGATCGATCGCGGCGCCAACATGGTGATGGTGGACGTCCTCACCGCCGGGTTTTCGGCCCTTGAGGTATTGTCAAGGGGGGTGAAGGTCCCCGTCCACGTCCACAGGACGATGCACGGCGCCTTCACCCGGGACAAAAGTCACGGCATATCGATGGTCCCCATATCCAGGCTCGTTCGGATGGCCGGAGGGACCAACCTCCACACCGGCAGCTACCTGGGCAAGATGGCAGGCGATCGAGAGGAGAACGACGATTGCAGAGACGCTCTCCGGGACGGCTGGTACGGCCTCCGTCCCGTCTTCCCCGTCGCCTCGGGAGGGGTCCATCCGGGGAAGGTCCGCCCCAACCTGGAGGGCTACGGCATCGACTGCATAGTCCAGGCGGGCGGGGGAGTCCACGGCCACCCCTGGGGGACCACCGCCGGAGCGACGGCGATGGTCCAGGCGGTGGAGGCCTGGAGGGCCGGCATCTCGACGGAGGAGTACGCCAAAAGTCACAAAGAGCTGGAGGCGGCGTTGAAGTTCTGGTCTCGATGATAGATTCCAGAACGGGAGACGATATCCTCCCAAAACCGAAGAGTTTATATTGTTACATGCAATGACTTCACAGCGTATATCACAGCTTGAGTGATGGTAGCGCTGTCTGAAAACGGTAAGGATGTAGTGAGGGTAGAGGGATCAGATGACTAGAGACGAGATCTTATCGAAGATCAAGCAGGCGGAAGCCGATGCTCAAGCCAGCATCGAGCGATCCCAACAAGAGCGAGACAAGCGAATCGCCGATGCCACTGCCGAAGCAACGAATATCGTCAGAAATGCCGAGGCTGAAGCTCAGGAGTTTTACGACAAGCGTCTTGCCGATGCCGAGACGGGAGTTCAGTCCAAGAAGCAGGCGATCATCGACGACGGCATGAAGAAGGTCGATGCAATGAAGAGCAGCGCCAGTGGCAAGGTAAACGCTGCGGTTGAACATCTGTTAAAGGAGTTTATGGGGTTGTTGCATGCTTAGACCCGTTGAGATGAGTCGTGTTGTCGTCGCCGGGTCGAATAAGGTTCTAGAACCTCTCATAGAGAAGCTGCACGAGCTTAACCTGTTGCATGTTGTCAACTATTCTGGCGCAGATGATGCCTTCAATATGGGCAAGCCCCTGGGAACGGCGTCTGGATACGCCGAACAGCTCATAAGGCTCCGGTCCATCGAGAGATATTTGGACATCAGTGACAAGATGCCTGACAAACAGTTCCCCGAGTCTCAGGTTCTTTCACAGATGGACGGAATCCTCGGCAGTGTCGGCGATGACGTCATCGCCACCGCTGAACGGGTCGCCGAGATCGATAACGAGGTCAAGATCAAGCAGGATCAGGCCAAAGTCCTGAAGCCCCTGGCTGGCTTGCCTCTCGATCTGGAGCTGTTATACGGCTACAACTCCCTGGCAGCCTATGTTGGAACTGTCGCCTCTCCCGTAGAGGCCGACGTATCCAGGATCTCATACGTCAACGAGGTATTCACCGCCAGCACTGGCAAAACCAATGCGGTGGCCGTATTCGTGCCGGTGGAGAAAGCAGGAGAAGTTTCGGGCGTTCTCGCCGAGCATGGTTTCTCTGAGATATCCGTACCCCGGGGACCGACCGGCAGCATTGCCGGTGCCATAAGCACCCTCGAGTCCGATGCCAAGAGGCTGGAGGGCGATAAGGCGCCGCTGCAGAAGAATCTGAAGGAGATCAGGGCTCAGCACGAGGACCTGATCCTGGCCATCGATGAGCACCTCTCGATCAAGTCTCAGAAAGCGGAGTCGCCGCTGAGGTTCGCTTCAACCGACAACGCCTTCGTGATCGACGGCTGGCTCCCCACTGATCAGTACGAGACGCTGAAGAGGGAGCTGGAGAGCGCAGCAGGTGGACGAGTGCAGGTTGAGACGCTGGACGGCTCCGAGGCTGATAAGCTGGTGGAGACGGGCGAGGACATCCCCACCAAGTTGAACAACCCCGGCATAGTGCGGCCCTACGAGCTGATCACCCGTCTCTTCGCCATTCCCGAGTACAAAGAGTTCGACCCGACGTTGCCGATATTCATATTCTTCCCCTTGATGTTCGGCCTGATCTTGGGCGATGTGGCGTATGGGCTCATAATACTGATCATGATGTTCATGCTCAAGCGCAAGTTCAGGACTCCAGGCTGGCAATCTCTGATCAACATCGTGATCATAGCGAGCATCTGGGCGATAATATTCGGCTTCATATTCGGCGAGATCTTTGGACCCATGGGCCTGTGGGACTACATATTCAGTGGTGCTCACCACGCGGGCATTCTGGGGACGGTGGCTGATCCGCATCACGTTGGCACAGCCTTTGGTGAAGGGTTCTATGGACGTCTTGGAAGGGTCGGCCCCGAGATCGGCAGCTTTGCGGGGGGCGTCTTCCCCATGTACAGGCTGGCGACGGCCTCTGTTCTGGTTTTGATCGGAGTCAGCCTCTTCATCGGCGTGGTGCACACCGGCATAGGTTCTATCCTGGGCGTCAAGAACGAGCTCGCCTACGGCGAGAAGAGGCATGCCTACTTCGAGAGGCTTCCCGTCCTTCTCTTCCAGGTATTCTTCGGCCTCGGCCTCCTCGGATTGATCGTCGGTGGATTGAGCCACCCCCTGGTGCTGCTCAGCGCCCTGGTCGTCGTCATATCCATCATCATGATGGTGAAGGGGCCCGAAGGGGTGATGGGTGCGACTCACATACCGTTCTTTGTGAGCAACCTGATAAGCTACCTTCGACTTCTGGCCATAGGCCTTGCGTCGGTGGGCGTCGCCTTCGCTGCAAACCAGCTGGCTTTCTACGTGCTGATGCCGATGCTGAGCGGCGGGGAAGGCAAGCCGTTGACGACGATAGCGATCGTCGTCGGTATAGTTGTGTTGATCGTAGTTCACTTCATCAACCTGCTTCTTGGTATCCTCTCTCCGTTCATGCACCCTCTCAGGTTGCACTACGTGGAGATGTTCACCAAGTTCTACAGCGCGCACGGTGGTGGAGTTGAGTATTCGCCCTTCGGACGTGTCCGAAGGTTCTTGAGAGATTGAGATTAGGATTAGCTAACGGAGGGATAAGGAAATGGTAGTAGAAACTATAACCGATGGTGGAGTGCTGTACGGACTTCTGGCTGTTGGCGCCGGTCTTGCGACTGGACTTGCCGGTATTGGTGCTGGCGTTGGTGAGCAGGGTATCGGAGCTGCTGTGGTGGGCGTCGTTGCAGAGGAGCCCGGCTTCCTGGGCAAGGGCCTCTTCCTGATGCTTCTGCCCGAGACCCTCATCATCTTCGGCCTTGCGGTTTCACTGATCCTGATGTTCGCCTGGAAACCCTTCGCATGAATTCGCCATCCTGAGCGAGGTCGAGAGGAATGGCACTAGACGCAGTCGTAGAGGACATTCTTGCAACCAGCAAGAGCAAGGTCGCGGAGATCAACGCCGAGACCGAGCAAGAGGTCGCAAGGATACTTAATGAAGCCAGAGAACGTGCCGCGACAATCAAGTCCGAAAAAGAGGGGGAGGCAGACAGCGCTGTAGAGGCTCTCGAGCGCAGAGTAATATCAAGCGCTCATCTTCAGGTGAAGAGGGCTGAGCTGAACGTCCGCAAGGATCTCATCGAGGAGACTCGGGTCAAGCTCGTCGAGGCGGTATCAAAGCTGCCGGCGAAGGAGAACGAGAACCTCGTCAAGGAGATCGTCAAATCCTACAACCTGAAGGAGATGAAGGTCAAGTCCAGCAAGAAGGACCAGGCC
>CAZHAO010000036.1:3310-12955 GCA_964530375.1 uncultured Methanotrichaceae archaeon | reverse complement strand
CTGGCAAAGGCGAACCCCCAGGCCTTCTTGCCCGACCTGGCATCGAGCCTCGGAGTTTACGGTTTCGTATTGATCTCTCTGGACCGCCAAGCTGAAGCCGTCCGAGCCTTTGCCAAAGGTCTGGACATCATCGCACCCTTCCTCCAAAAGATGCCCCAGGCCTTCGGCGGGCTGGCCAAACCCTTGAAGAAAGGCTACCTTCAGGCCTGCAAGGACGCGGGGCAGGAGCCGGATGAGAAGCTGATAAAGGATTTCTAGGCAGCTCGGCAGCCCGACAGGTACATCCCCCTTGACCCCCCGAAATAGAGCATGGTCCATGTCGAAGTTACAAAAAAGGACGTAAGAGACCTCTCCGCCGAGGTGAGAAACCTGCCGGGGGCACTATTCGGCGGGTCCGGCCCCCTCCTCCGCCCCTTCCTCCCCAGACTCGAGGAGCTCCTCCCGCCCGAGAAGAGGGGCCGGGGGAACAACTACATCTCCTCCACCCTCAAGGCCCACGTCGACACGGTCGTCGCCGACGAGGATCACCTCCGAGTCGAGAGCGAGGGGCGGGCCGTCGAGATAACCCGGGCCGAGCTGGAGGCGATCCTCGCGGAGAAGTTTCCCACCTTCGCCCACCAGAACCTCAACCTTCCCGGCCTCCTCTTCCTCCAGTCCGGCCCCGTCCTCCAGGCCTGCACCCTCTCGCGGCTCGCAAAAGACCACGGGGTGAGGGTGCCGGGCGGGCGGCGGACCCTCCGATACGTCTTTCACACCACCGTCGTCTCCGTCGGCGCCGACCGGGACAAGGTGAGGATCGAGTTCGACCTCGACCGTCTGCCAAACCTATCGGGCGACTGAAGGCTGGACTGGACCAGACTAGATTAAGCTAAACTATCAGGTGCCGCAGCTTCAGGAGGAGCTTCGGGTTCTGACGAACCAGGACCTTCAAAAGCCCCCTCAGGTCCAATTCTGCGACGTTGACGCCGTCGAGGGAGTGGACCATCCGGTTCAGGTCGTCGTCGGTGAGGTCGACGAAGAACTCCTTCACCCCGAAATGTCTGGCGATCGACCTTCCGATCGTCTCCCTCCACCTCTTCTCGTAGACCTGAAGCGACTTCTTGTCGACTTCCCCTTTCGGGACCAGATCCGCCGCGATCTCCCCCGCCATCACCCCGGCCCTCATCCCGTTGATGATCCCGCCGCCGGTGATGGGGTCCGACTGCCTCGCCGCGTCCCCGACGAGGATCACGCCGTTGGCGGTCGTCGTCTCGATGGGGCCGGATACGGGAACCCCTCCCGCCATCATCTCCAGAACCTTCCCGTCGGGGAAGTTCTTCTTGACAAACTCCCTCAGAAGCTTAATCGGCGTTCCCGAGGCGGCCTTCGAGCCGAGGACGCCGATTCCGACGTTGGCGAGTTTGTCCCCTTTGGGGAAGGACCAGACGTACCCTCCGGGGGCGATCTCGTTTCCGAGGAAAAACTCGCAGTACTCGTCGTCGATCCTCTCGTCCAGGAGGAGGAACTGGGCGCAGGTCTCGATATCCTTCGGCTTGAGAGCGGTATCGATCCCAGCCCACCGGCCCACCTTCGACTCGACCCCGTCGGCTCCTATGACCAGAGGCGCCTCGATCCTGAGTCTCTCGCCGACGAACGAGGCCGATACTCCAGCGGGGACGCCTCCCTCCCAGAGGAGTCCCAGGGCCCTCGTCTTCACCATCACCTTCGCGCCGGCCTCCGCCGCCTTCTGGGCTAAAGCCCGGTCGAAGACCTTCCTCTCCAGGACGTACCCCACCTCCGCACCAGCCCGATCCTCGGAGATGACGATCCGTGTCCCGTCGGGGACCCGGATCCTCGCCCCCTTCACCTCGGCGGAGATCCATACGGGGTCCGGCTCCACCAGCTTCCTCAGGGCGGCCTTGCTCACCCCCTCGGCGCACCTGACGGGGTCTCCGATCTCCTGCCTCTTCTCCAGCATCACCACATCGAGGCCGGCCTCGGCGGCGACCTTCGCGGTCATCGACCCGGCAGGCCCCGCCCCCACCACCACGAGATCGCACTTCATATCTTCGCCTCTGCCTCTTTTACCAGCTCCAGGGCGCCCAGGGGACAGATCTTGGTGCACCGGCCGCATCCCGTACAGTCGTCGCTCACCTCGATCCAGGTCTCCACCAGCTCCAGGGCGGCAGCGGGACAGACCCCGACGCAGGCCCCGCAGTAGCCGCATTTATATCGATTAACCAAAAGCAATGGATCATCTCTCCTCGATAGATTTCGATGGCATGATGGCTTAATAGACCACCTTGAACTCGTCGGTCTCCTGGCACCCGACCTCAGATATATCCATGCCGGAGACGAGGGCCCGGGCCGGTCCCGTCTTCATCTGGTTCAATAGCTCGCCGACATTCTTCCTCTCGCCCTGGAGGAGGGCCTCGACCCCTCCTCCGGGGAGGTTTCTAACCCAGCCAGCCACCCCCAGCTCCTTCGCACGGACCGTGGTGAAGTGCCTGTAGCCGACGCCCTGCACCCTCCCCGAGACCCGGACCCTGACGCATATCATCGGGATCACCCCCGGATCCCGGAGAGAAGCTCCTCCAGAGCCTTCCTCTGATCTTTCGCCTTGACGATCCCCGAGGCGAGAAGGACGCCCTCAGACCCCAGCTCCAGGGCGGCCAAAAGGTCATCGCCCCGGCTGATCCCCGCGCCGCAGAGGACCCCCACCCCGGGCTCGATCCTCTTCACAGCCTCAACAGACCCCCTGACGACTTCGGGGTCGGCCTTGGAGACGGGAATTCCGCTCCCTATCAGCTCAGGAGGCTCCACCGCCACGTAGTCGGGCTTTAGGGCAGCGGCAGCCCTGGTGGTGGCGATGTTGTTGGTGCAGACGATCGTCGAAAGCCCCTCGGCCCTGGAGGCTGAGAGGGACGCCTCGATCTCGGCGAGCTTCAGCCTCCTCTCCGAGTGGTTTATGAGGGTCCCGCTGGCGCCCGCGGCCTTGATGGAGGCGGCGGTGATGGAGCCGGTGAAGCCGCCAAAGCCGACGCCGTCGACGTGCTGGGCGTAGACGGGGATGGATACGTTCTCCGAGATGAGGCGGAGGTCTGCGGTCTGGGGCACCACCACCATCTCTCCATCGTACTGATCGCTAGCCTCCTCACAGATCCGAGAGAGCTTTAGGGCCGCCAAGCCCGTAGCCTCCGCGTAGGTCTTGAAGTTGAGAACTACCTTTGTCATGATCATCACCTGCTGCCGAAATTCCGCGATGCACGATTCGAGGAGCCGCTTAAATATCTTTCATCGAAGGCATATTTTTTGAAGGGAGCGGCCCCAGTCCCTCAAGGGCGGGGTCGCCCCGCGTCTTCGGGAAGGCGCCCAGATCTCACCGACCGATCTGGCCCCTCCCTCCACCACGGCATCGCCGACGCTTCTCGCCGTTCATATCTCCAGGTCCGAGTCCCCTCTTATGAGATAAAATCGTGATGGTGCCGGCTCGGCGGCTCCGAAGCCATCAACGAAAGCGTCCGGCCTGATGACGATGAGGCCTTCTCTGAAAACTCGTCAGATCATGACGCTGGTCTTGAGGATGTACTTAATCAAATCTTCAGAGAGCTTCGTCTCTCTTTTTACCAGAGTTACGATCTCGTCGATTTTGCGCCCCTCTGAGATCAGTATAGATAATCTCTCTATGACGCCCTCGTCGATCTCGTAATACTCGTCGATGTCCTTTCTGTGACCCCAGACGTCTCCCCTCAACAGCTCCACCCCCT
Source organism: uncultured Methanotrichaceae archaeon (assembly GCA_964530375.1). Taxonomy (GTDB): domain Archaea; phylum Halobacteriota; class Methanosarcinia; order Methanotrichales; family Methanotrichaceae; genus Methanocrinis. The sequence continues at coordinate 9,209 of CAZHAO010000036.1, read as the reverse complement.
GGATCTCCAGAAACTGGCGGGCGGCCTTGGACATGGTCCGATAGTATGATGGAGGGGTCTGGACGGCCCGAATTCTGGGGCATCTCTGGATCAGCGTCATCACGTCCATATTCGATGGCCTGAAGGCCAGGTGGATCATCTGCTCGTTGGAGTTCAGCTCAGGGATCTCCTCTTTCGAGCTCACAACCCTCAATCTCATGATGCATAGAATGAACTTAAAATATTTATACATAATGGTTATCTTACCTTCCTCCATCCCGGCAGATTAGGGCGAAAACGTATTTCAGAAAATAGTCACGTAAGCCCATAAGCCAGAGAAAATATGTCGGCTGTTCTCGGAGGGACTTCCGAGAAGCCCAGGGCAGAGAAGCCTCTTGAAAGCTTCTGAATCTGAAAAAGAGGCTCAAGAGATTGATTCTCCGGCCCGAGGCGCATCAAAATCGGGCCGGGATTCCTCTACGAGTCTCGCCGGGATCTGAAGGAGGAGATCGCCGTCGCAGAGCTGGCGAGGCAGCGGGCGGCCATCTTCTGGCTCGGCCAGGACCCAAGGCCGCAGTCGGGGCCGGCGTACCTCATCCGGTCCCCGAAGAGCCGATGAGCCTCGGCGAGCCTTCTCTCCATCAGCCCGACGGACTCGGCGGCGAAGACCTCTCTTTCCAGCCGATCGGGATCTCGCCAGAGGTTTGTATCGAGGCGGTCGTTCAGCCTCGCCACCAGGGCGTTGATGTCGGTCCTGGCGATCCCTGCCCTGATGAAGGAGTCGTTCTCCTCCAGCGTCTTTCGGTCGACCAGCTTGAGGTAATCGGGGTTTGCAGCGGACTCGACCCCGATGACGTTGATCGCCGGGACGCGGGAGCAGAGGTCGGCCATAAGGGGCGAGTGGAGGTGGACCTCGCAGTCAATCTTCGCGCAGGGACGGGCGGCGATCTCCAGGGCCTTCGAGATCTGGTCGTCGCTGAATACGACGTTGGGGCTGATCCCCAAGGAAGGCTCGTCGATCGACGCCACGGCGACATCGAAGTGGCGGGCTTTCAAGGCCATTTCAAGAAACCTCGCGACGCTTTTCGCCAGGTTTTCGAGGATGTCGGCGTAGTCGGTGGCGCCGAACCGGGCGAGGTAGAGCTCGACGGGGCCGGTGACGCAGACCCTCGCGAAGAGCCTCTTTCCCTCCTCCGCCATCTTTTTTCCCAGCCTCTCCAGCGCCTCCAGTTCCAGGATCCGGGCGTGCTCCGCCCGGATGACATAGGGGCTCTCAGATCGGCTCGGGTCCTCGATCGGGTCCATGAACATCTTGATCATGTCCCGAAACTGGGGGTAGGTGGGCCGTTCGACCCCGGCCTCGATCTTCTGGGCCATGGCATCTTCGACCAGCGCGAGGTAAGAGCCGCCCTGTGGCAGCTTATCCCGGCTCATCCCCGCCGGGAGGGGGTAGCTTCCTATGTCGTCGAATAAGATCTTAGGTCCCTCGTCCCTCATTCCGACTCGCCTCCTCCCTATCGGCAAAATAGCTCTGAAAGCTGGGCCTTGAAGGCCCGGTACTCTCCGGCGACGAGGTCGAACCTCTCGTCCATGTCGTCCAGCCGGGAGAGGCCAGCGGGGACCGGCGGCTCAAGGCCGACGGCCCGGACCACCTCCTCGGGGAACTTGGCGGGGTCGGCGGTCTCAAGAGAGACGGAGGGGCTCCAGTCCTCGACCTCTTTGAGGTAGCGGGCGAGCCCCGCCCAGCCGACGGCCCCGTGGGGCTCCAGGAGTAGATCAAACCGGTTGTAGGCCTCGGAGATCGCCCGTCTCGTCTCGGCGTCGGTGACGCTGACCGCGAAGATCTCCCGCCTCATCGCCTCGATATCCGGAGCGCGGACGACCCGGCCGGTCTCGTCCATCGAGCCGCCGTAAAGCCAGAAGACCCGGGCGAGGTTGGAGGGGTGGCCGACGTTCATGGCGTTGGAGATGCACTTGACCGAGGGCCGGATCGGCCGGTAGTCGCCGGTCTGGAGGAACCTCGGAAACTCGTCGTTCTCGTTTGTCGCTATCACGAACCTATGGACCGGAAGGCCCATCCTCACGGCGATGAGGCCGGCCATGACGTTTCCGAAGTTGCCGCAGGGGACTGAGAAGACGACCTCGCGGCCGGGGGCTGCGGTCCGAGACCAGGCGTAGAAGTAGTAGATCGACTGGGGTATCAGCCTCCCGACGTTGATGGAGTTCGCGGACGACAGGTTTAGGTCTGCGAAGTCGGGGTCGACGAAGGCCTGCTTCACCATAGCCTGGCAGTCGTCGAACTTGCCGTCGACGGCCATCACGTGGACGTTTTTGCCCAGGGTGGTCATCTGCTTTCGCTGACGTCCGGTCACCTCCTTCTCCGGGAAGAGGACGACGACCTCTATGTTGTCGAGATCGTAGAAGGCGTGGGCGACGGCGCTTCCGGTGTCCCCGGAGGTCGCGGTGAGGATCACCATCGACCTATCCTCCTCTCGGAGGAAGTGCTGCATCAAGCGGCCCATCAGCCGGGCGGCGAAGTCCTTGAAGGAGAAGGTGGGGCCCTTGTCCAGCCTCATCACGTACTTTTCGTCGTAGACCTTCTCGATGGGGACGGGAAAGTCATAGGCGTCTTTTAGGATCGCGACGAGGTCATCCTCGGGGACCAGGTCTCCGAGGTAGGGGCGCATGACCGAGAGGGCGATCTCGGGGTAGGCCATCTCTGAAAAGCGGGCCAGCTCCTCCTTCGGGATCCGGGGAATCTCTTGTGGGACGTAGAGACCCTTGTCGGGGGCCTGGCCCCGGAGGAGCGCCCCCTTGAAGTCGAGGAGCTCGGGGTGGCCGTTGGTGCTGGAATATTCTATTTTCTTCATAGACACAGAGGGATTGGGAGGGATCATCTTTAAACTTTGTCAGGCTGGGGCGGCAAGTCGGCGAAGGCGGCCTCTATGAGGCACCGTCCATTGTCTTTTTGGTAAGGTTTGGCTAATTCCAGGCACATGACGTCGAACTGCTCCTGGGTGTAGTTCAGCTCTGAAGCCAGGGAGCTGGCCCAGGATTCCACTGTCTCAAGGCTGTCGCTCTCGGTTGGGCCCAGCATCATGGCTCCCAGAGTGACCAGGCGCAGCCCCTCTTCGACGCGGCCGTGCCTTGATGCGATGATCCCGAGCCGACCAAGGGTCGATCCGATCCCATCTACATCTCCGATCTCAAGGAATATCTCGAGCGCCCTCTGAAAACACTTGACTGCAGCATCATAGTCTTCTTGATCTTTGTAAATGGCGCCGATTCGACTCCAGATCGAGGCCTCTCCATCTCTGTCGTCGATTTCTCGCTTGATCTCCAACGCGTTTCGGAAATTCACCAGGGCATATTGAGCATTCCCGAGTTTCTGGTCGATCAAGCCCAGATCGCGCCATGCTTCTGCCTCGTGCCCTCTAGCACCGAGCTCTTTCCACATTTCCAGGGATGCGAGAGACTTCTGTCGCGCCTCTTCGTACTCGCCGCAGAAAATGTCGATAGATGCCAGCTGTTGCCAGATCGAAGCCTCTCTCCATTTGTCGCCGACCTGCTGAGCGATTTTCAGAGCCCTTTGGCCCTCCTCGCGTGCCAGCTCGCGCTTATCCAGACGAAAATCGACCGAGGCCAGCGTCTGCCAGGCCAGAGATTCGCTCTTGCTGTCGCCGATCTTTTCAGAGATCGCCAGCGACTTTTCAAGCAGCTTCCTGGCGGCCTCGTATTTTTCCTCCTCTATATCGACCATGGCCAGAAAGTAGAGAACGGAGGCTACGTCGCTCTCTTCTCCGATCTGTTGCAATATATCAAGACATTTCTGGAAGCTCTCGCGGGCATTTTCGCTCCTGTCCCGTTCCAGATCGATCTCGCCCAGCCGAAACCAATCCTTTGCCTCGCCTCTCTTGTCCCCAGCTTGCCTGTGCATTTTCAGGGAGTTCTGAATTTTTCGTCGCTCCCGGAGGGCGTGGCGATCGCTTGTTCTGGATTGTTTGATCATCTTCATGGGTTTTCATCTCATTTTGTGGGTCTCTTGCCTGTCACAAGTCGGGGCGCGCAGAATCAGTCTTCGCCGAAGGCGGCATCGATCAGGCTCCTGCCACCGTCCTGCTGGTAGGCTTCCTGCAATTCCTTTATCATTGAGTTGAGCTGTTCCTTGGTGCAGCCGAGCTCTTTAGTAAGGGCATCAAACACCGGTCTGATCTGCGAGGCAGTCGGATTTCTTATAGATTCCAGTATCGATACGCCCAGAGCTGCCAGCCGCAAGCCCTCTTCGACCCGACCGATCTTCGCGGCCACAAGCCCGAGTTGAGTGAGGTTCATGGCCTCGCTTGCCATCTCGCCTAGACGCTGGTTGATCGCCAGAGATTTTAGCAGCTTCTCGGCACCGGCTCGATAATCGCCCCGATCCAGGTCTATCGTGGCCATGTTGTGCCAGGTCGTTGCCATCCCCTTTTCGTCGCCGATCAGCCGTTCCATATCCAGCGCTTTCTGGTGCTTTTCCAGGGCTGCTTCGAACTCTTCTTGGCTGAAGTCGATCAATGCCAGGTTGTGCCAGGCTGCAGCCTCGCCATAGTTGTCGTCGATGCTCTGCCAGATCTCAAGGGATCTCTGGAAGGCCTCCCGGGCCGATGGCCACTCCTCCTGGTTCAGCCAGATAAAGCCCATCGTGTCCAGGATGTTGGCCTCTTCAACTTCGTCGCCGACCTCCCGCCAGAAATCAAGCGCCTTTTGGAGCATCTTGAGGGCGGATTCGTATCTCCTCTGCTCAATATCGATCTCTGCCAGCTTCTGCAAGGTTTCAGCTTCCCCGAATCGGTCGCCGACCTCTTGCATGAGCTTTAGCGCTCTTAGATAATTCTCGTAGGCAGTATCCTGATCGCCAATATGGATATCGATCGAGGCGAGGTTGTACAGGGTTGAAATCTCGCTGGCTTTGTCGCCGATCTTTTGGTGAATCTCAAGCTCTCTTTGGAAGTTATCGCGGGCGGAGTCATACTTTTCTTGATACGCGTCTACCAGAGCAAGACCGCACAAGATTCCGGCTACATCCTCGGGCGAGCCCATCTTCTCATAGCCTTCCAGAACCTCACGGAAGGTCTCGCGAGCCCTATCGTAGTTGCCCTGTTTCAAGTCGATGCTGGCGATGGCGGCCTTTGCATTGATCTGGCCCATTTCATCGCCGATATGTCGAAAGATCTTAAGCGATTTCTGGTAGTTCTTGCGGGCCTCTTCGTACTGTTCTCGTTTCACATGGAAAGTGCCCAGGCGAAACCAGTCCTTTGCCTCGCCCTCCCTGTCCTTGGATCGCCTTTGCATCTTCGGTGATCTCTGCTTCTTTTTTCGCCGCTCCCGAAGGTCGTGGCGATCACCTGTGTCGGAATGCACGATTTTCTTCATGGATTCGATCTCGTTTGTGGTTTTGTGGGTAATCGTTCTTGGCCCATCGTAAGTCAGGGCGCGCAGAATCAGTCTTCGCCGAAGGCGGCCTCGATGAGGCTCCAGCCGCGGTCGCGCTGGTAGGATTCCTGTACTTCCCGGAGCATGGCGTCGAATTGGTCCTGGGTGTAGCCCAACTTCGAGGCCATTCCCGACAAAGATCGAAAATCGCTTTCTGCATCACCGTGGCCAATTGAAGCGTCAATCAGGTAACATAGGGCGACCAGTCGTGCACCCTCAGCCAGCCTGCCCTGCTCTGCAGCCAGTTGACCTAATTGGAAGAATGTTGCACCCTCCCCCGCCCTGTCGCCGATCTGCTGCCTCATCTTCAGGGCGGTCTCGAACTTCGAGCGCGCCTCGTCGTACTCGCCCCGGCGAAGGTCGATCGATGCCAGACTGTGCCAGGTCGCGGCCTCGCCCGCCCTGTCGCCGATCTGCTGCCTCATCTTCAGGGCGGTCTCGAACTTCGAGC
>CAZHAO010000036.1:0-3210 GCA_964530375.1 uncultured Methanotrichaceae archaeon | reverse complement strand
GCGCCTCGTCGTACTCGCCCCGGCGAAGGTCGATCGATGCCAGGGAGTGCAATGAAAGGACTGCCTCTTTCTTATTCGACTCGCCCGCCGCATCGAGAGCGCTGAGGTACCACTTATTTGCCTCCGGATAATCTGCTCTTTCTAGTGAGGCCCTCCCAATCCAGTTCATTGTAGCCGGGTGTTCCTCGTACCGAAGAAGCTCCTCGTTCAGCCGCCTTACGCCGTCGTAAAGGCCGCTTCGCGTGAAAAATCCGGAGATTAGATCAGTCACCTCTCGCGCCCGCTCGTAGTCCCCGGCCTGCAGGTACTGAGACCGCGCCTCAAGAAGGCAGTCCACCCAAAAGAGCCCCAGCTCGCTCGCTCGGTTCTGATGGACTAGATCGTCAAGGAAGTTGCCAGCTGATTTATGCGCCACCTTCCGTTCGTCGAGACTGAGCTGCACTAAGAGCCACCTTCGGAGGAGGCCGTAGACCGCCCAGAGCTCTCCTGCCGCCCGCTCGGAGTCGGGGTAGGCGAAGGCCCGGTTCTGCCACTCCCGGAGAAAGCCGCGCAGCTTCTCGGCAGTCTCGCCGGTCACGGCCGCGAGGCCCACCAGGTTCACGGCGACGCCGTAGACGGCGGCCCGGCTCAGCGCCGTCCGGGACTCGGGGCTGAGGTAGCTGTACAATCGGGAGGTGAAGATCTCCTCGCAGTACTCGTCCAGCTTCTCCTGAAGCTCGCCTTTTTCGAGGCCGGAGGGGACCAACACCCGCTCCAGCTGCTTTTTAAGATCCTCGGCCGAAATGTCCCTCAGGACCTTTCGGATCTGGTCGAGGAACCGGGGCGTCCCGCCGAAGAGCCGGTGGACCTCCCGCAGAAGCTCGTGGGATAGCTCGCCGGAGCGGAGGCGCTTTTCCACCAGATCGTCGCGCCTCATGAACTTGAAGAAGGAGGCCTCGCCGAAGTCGCCCAGGGGCTCCTCCTTGACCTTCGGCGGCAATTTTCCAACCGGAAGGTATCGGGATGTGACGATCGCACGCGAAGTTCCAGTTAAACTTGATAGCAGGTGCTCGTAGAACTCGGCCAGCCCATTGTCAAGGATGGTTCTTTTCGCCTCGTCCATGTTCGACTCGAAGTTGTCCAGAACCAGGAGGAAGCGCCCTTCGTTTAAGGTGGCAACAAGATCCTCCAGCCTCTCATTCACAGGAATGTCGGGATTGTCGAGATCCTGCGCCGCTGCCTTCAGCTCTCTTGCCTTTATGGTATCTCCGCGGGCTTCGTATTTCCGCGCAGCCTGACGGAAGACTCTACGGCAAGCTTGTAGCAGCCGGGCCGCGCTCAATGGATTCTCCCGAGAGCTGGGGACCGCAATGGGCGCGAAGCCGTCCCCCTTCAGCTTCCAGGCGAGCCGCGTCGCAAGAGCGCTCTTGCCGCTCCCTCCGAGGCCGGTGATGATCACAGTCTGAAGGGAGCCGTCCCGAAGCGCCGCGAGGAGCCGCTGCTGCTCGCGCCTCCTGCCGACGAACTGCTCGGCGTACCCCTCTGTCATTCCGGGCAGGGGGAGCTGGGGGCCGATCTGGCGGGCTGGCTCCTCCTTCGGCCTTCCGGGGTCCGGATCGAAGATGAGGCCCTGGTCGGTGGCAGAGTAAAGGACGGGGAGGGTCCACGACGGATCGTCCCTCTCATCGCACGCCTTCCTGACATCCTGGCGGGCCTGGACGAGCGCTCGGTCGACGGGCTGGCCATTGGACAGGGTCCGATAGAAGGAGCGTGCGAACTGGTTTGCGACGTCGTCGGATATCGAGGCCGCCCACCCGATGGCGAGGGGAACCTCCTCGCCGACCAGCCCCTGGCATACGCCGCCCAGGGCCTCGGTCGGCGGGGCCTTGCCGGTCTCGCAGCCGGAAACGAAGACGCATTGGACGCCGCTCGCCGCCATCAACCTCCCGAGCTCTTCCGAGGATCTCATATCCGTCTTGCCGCTCTCGTCCTCGAAGGCGAAGTGGCCCAAAGCCGAAATGTCAGCCAGCGAGGCCGAGCATTTCTTGCAGGCCTTCTCGCCCGGCCCCCCCAGCCGTCCGCACCAGGGGCACTTCTTGCCGACCGCACCGTGGCCCGTCAGATGGACGACGTGGGGCTGGAACTGCTCGACGTGGTCGCGGAGGTCCTGGAAGCTGCCGAGGTCTCCGGAGTCGAAGGCCACATCCAGCCCCGAGATCGCCTTTAAGAGGTACTCCTCCTCTCGCTCGTAGTCCAGGGTGGCAAGATCTGTTGGAGAGGAGACCGCCAGGAGGAGTCGGAGAGGTGGGGGGCGAAGCTCTCCATCGAAGGTCGGGATCTGCCCTCCAGCTCGGGGGAATCGGCGTATGCTGAACTTCGAGTCCAAGCCCAGAAAATCCCCTGCCGGCGGATGGACCAGCTCCCAGGGCAGGTTCAAGACGTCCGGAAGATCCGAGGCGATCACCAGGAGGCGAAGAGAGCCCGACTTCACCTTTTCCTCGATCTTCTCCCAGGACCCGGCGAGCCAGAGGCCGAAAAGCTCCGCGCCGAGGGCGGCCATCTTCTCGCCGGCCAATTTTGGAGAGCAGCCGCCTTCGAAGAGTCCGTTGTAGCGGCGGGATATTTCGCGAACCGCCTTCGATTCAGCGGGCGAGAGGCTCTGGTTGCTGGCGACGACCGTGCCATTCACCATGACGCTAAAGAGGAAGGTGGACTGGGGAGGGGTTCCCGCCTCGTTTATGGAAAGGGTGATGATCGCGTCCTTCGTCATTCCATGCGCCTCGGGAGATGGACCTGAGATGTTAACCATTTGGAGGATCTCCCTAAAAACTTATCCCAGCTTCGGCGAGAGCGGGGGCTCAGGGCCGGCGCCGGATCGAATGAGTCTTCCTGTTATAAATTGTAAAATATGCCCTTCATCAACCATAATCACGATGAAGTACACAGTCGTCCTCGAACCGCAGGAAGAGGGAGGTTATACTGTCCGGTGCCTCGAACTGCCGGGAGCCATAAGTCAGGGCGAGACGAAAGAGGAGGCCCCGATGAAGATCAAGGAGGCGATCAGGCTCGTTCTGGAGGTTCTCAGCCAAGAGCTTTTGGTTGAGAACGCCGAGGTCCTGAAAGTGGAGCTGGCAGATGTCTGCTAAGCTCCCGGTGATCTCTTTAAATGAGGTCCCGCCTCGACGATAACCCTGGTGCTGAACAGCAGTTCCACTTCGGAGAATTTTATAA
>CAZHAO010000035.1:0-12997 GCA_964530375.1 uncultured Methanotrichaceae archaeon | reverse complement strand
GGTGGAAGATCGAGACGCCGACAGAGGCGGCTCCGACCGCTACTCCTACCCCAAGGCCAGCCATCATGTATCCGAGCTGGCTGACCGGCGAGTAGGCGAGAACCCTCTTGATGTCGAACATCACGAGGCCCATCGTCGCCGCGAAGATGGCAGTAAAGGCGCCTACGTAAGCGACCACCATCAGAGCGTTGGGGGCCGCATAGAAGAGCGGGAACATCCTCGCCACGAGGTAGACGCCCGCGGTAACCATGGTGGCGGCGTGGATCATCGCCGAGACCGTGGTGGGACCCTCCATGGCGTCAGGAAGCCAGACGTGCAGGGGGAACTGACCCGACTTGCCCACGGCCCCGCCGAATAGGAGCACCGCGATCCAGGTGAGCTGGTCGGGCGGTATCAGGGTCAGGCTGTCGTAGATCGTCTGGAACTGAAGCAGGTACGCTCCGTCGGGCAGAGTCAGGTTCAGCTTCACCATGTTTGTGTAGAGCAGGACGATGCCCGCCAGGAACATGACGTCTCCGACCCTGGTCACCAGGAAGGCCTTCTTGGCGGCGGAGGCCGCAGAGGGCTTCCGGTACCAGAACCCGATCAAGAGGTAAGAACAGAGGCCGACCAGCTCCCAGAATATGAAGAGCTGAAGCAGGTTGTCGGAGAAGACGAGCCCCAGCATCGCCGCGGTGAAGAGGCCCGCCTCGGCGAAGTACCGTGCCATCCCGGGGTCGCCCTCCATGTACCCGAGAGCGTAGGTGTGGATCATGGTACAGACGAAGGTGACCATCAGGAGCATCACTATCGCCAACGGGTCTATCAGGATCCCGGCGTTGAAGCTCGAAAACCAATGCATCGATTGGTGGACTATCTCGTCGTTGGGATAAATCTCATTGAATATCCCCAAGGATAATATGAGCCCTGCGAAGGTCGCCAGAACCGTGATGAACCCGCCTCCCTTTGGCAGATGCCAACCCAGAAAGATCGTGAGGACGAAGGCCAGTATCGGCAAGCCCACGATCAGATAGGCGTAATCTTGGTACATCCCTTTACCACCTCAGTGCGTTGATGTTGTCCAGTTCTATGGTTCCGTACAGCCTGTACAGCACGATCAGGATGGCGAACCCAACGCCGGCCTCCGCAGCGGCCAGGGCGATGGAGAACAGGGCGAAGACCTGGCCGTTTACGTTGGGCAGGTACGCCGAGAACGCCACCAGATTGATGTTTGCGCTGTTCAGCAGGATCTCCACGCACATCATAAGCTTGATACCGTTCCGCTGGGTCAGAAGGCCGTAAAGGCCGATGGTGAACATCGCCGACGCCAGCAGCACGTAAAGCACTAGTGGGATCATCTGTTTTCCTCCCTCCACGCCGTCATCTGGGCAACTCCTTTCTTGCGACGTATATCGCTCCGATCAGGGCTGCCAGAAGCACCAGGGAGAGCACCTCGAAGGGGAAGAGATAGATTGTGAAGATCTCAACGCCGACCTCCCCTACTCCGCTCTCCGGGGCCCTGGCCCCCTCTCTCGGCTCGAAACTGTACGAACCCTTCTCCATGCCGCCCCATGGTGTCGCTGCGATGAATACGATCAGCGCGGCCAGAAAGATCAGCATCAAAATCGCCGTTTTCGCCTTAACCATGGGATTCCTCCTCCATCAGCGTCCTTCTCGTGAGCATTATCGCGAAGAGTATCAGCACTCCCACCGCTCCGATGTACACCAGAACCTGGGCCACTCCAACGAAGGTCGCGTTCAGGGATATGTATAACGCAGCCACCGCGGCGAAGCTCCCCAGGAGATACAGGCCGCTGTGAACCATGTTTCTGGAGTAGACGGTGAGGATTGAGAGGCCGAGGATAATCACTGCGAGCAAAAAGAAAGCTCCGAGCTCTATCAGGAACCTTGGATTGTAAAACTGAGTCAGATCTATCATCCGGTCTCACCCTCCGATTTCTTGGCGGCCTTCTCGCCGGAACCCTTCTCTCCTTCCTCGGCGGCCTTGGCCTTGGCTGCCTTCTCCTTCTTGGCCTTGGCTGCCTCGGCGGCCTTCCTCTTCTTCTCCTCTTCGGCCTTCCTCGCCTCTTCGGCGAGTTCATTCAGCTCCTGGTCTGAGTAGAAGCCGACGGCGATATCTTCGGGGCCGTATACTATGTCTTCCCTATTCCAGCCCGCGATCTCGAAGACCTTGGACATGGTCAGGCAGCTTGTCGGGCACTCGTCGACGCAGAGGCCGCAGAACATGCACCGGCCGTAATCGATCTGAGGATACTGCTGCTTTTTATTCTTGAGCGGGTTTCCGCGGGCGTAAGGCACCAGCTTGATGCAGTCGTTGGGGCAGATCCTTGCACAGGCACCGCATCCGATGCATTTCCTGATATCCAGAACGTGGACGCCCCTCTCCGCATCGGGAAGGTCCATGATCTTCTCTGGATAAAGGCGGGTGACCTCCACGCCGCTCAGCGAGCGCTTCAGGGTCATTTTGAGGTTCTTAAGCACCATAGATCGTCACCTCATGCAAAGTACAGCCCCACGGCGACCGCCCACGCCAGGTTGACCATCGATAGGGGAAGCAGTATCTTCCAACCCAGGTCTGTGACCTGGTCTATCCTGAACCGCGGCAGCGATACCCGTACCCAGATCAGGCCCACCAGCACTATGACCAGCTTCATGAAGAACCAGATCATCGGCGAGATGAAGGATATCACCGGGATGACGGGGCCGTTCCAGCCTCCCAGGTAGAGGTGGACCAGCAGGATCGAGCCGAGGAGCATCACGATGTACTCCTGGAAGTAGAGGAGGCCGAACCGGATCCCGCTGTACTCGGTGTTGTAGCCGGCTATGATCTCCTCCTCGGCCTCGGTCTGGTCGAAGGGCATCGTTCCGAGGTCAGTGATGAGGGCGATGGCGAATATTACAAACCCGATCGGCTGGGCGATGGCGAACCATATGCTTTGAGCCTGGACGATCTCCACCACGTTCAGGCTGTGGGCCATGATGGCGACGCTGATGACGCAGACCCCCATCGGGACCTCGTAGGCGATCATCCGGGCGATGCCTCGAAAGGCGCCCAGCATCGAGTACTTGTTATTCGAAGACCAGCCCGCCATGAAGGCGGATATCGCCATGATGCTCAGCGCGGCTTCGATGTAGAAGGCGCTGATGTCCATGTTGGCCACCACCAGGGGGATCTCTTTTCCGTCAATTATCACGGCTCCGAAGGGGAGCGCTCCCGCCACCAGCATGGTGGTGGCGACCGCCACGATGGGAGCCCAGACGTAGACGGGCTTGTCAGCGCCCCTCGGGATGATGTCCTCTTTTGTGAAGAGCTTGACGGCGTCAGCGCCGAGCTGGAGGACTCCCCATCGTCCGCCCACCCTGTTCGGCCCGTACCGCGCCTGGAAGTCGCCCATGACCTTCCTCTCGAGCCAGACCAGAAGCATCGCAACCACGTTGATGACCGAGGCGAGGATGGCGGCGGCGACGAGCCCGAGGACTAGACCGTATATCTTCGGCTCTTGGGCTGCAAATTCTGTGATCGCAGATAATACCAAATTCATTCCCTCCTACCTGTCCACCTCGCTGGTGCAAGCGTCCATGCTGCCCGCGATGGCGACGACATCGGCTATGTAGACACCCTCCAGAAGCGGGGGCAGAGCCTGGAAGTAGGCGTAAACCGGACCCCGAGCCTTTACCTTGACGGGCTTCTCGGACCCGTCGCTCACCACGAAGAATCCCATCTCTCCCCGGTGGTCTTCGACGCGATAGTAGGCCTCGCCCGGTTCCGGCTTGATCTTCTTTGGGACGCCCTCGGCCATGATGGGGCCGCTGGGGATCTGGTCCAGGCACTGCTCAATGATGTAGCAGCTCTCGAAGATCTCGTCGAGCCTCACCTCGACCCGCGCCTTGGAGTCTCCCTCCTTCCGCGTGATCACGTCGAAGTCCATATCCTTGTAGAGGAGGTACGGATCTTCCCGCCTCATGTCGTAAGGAGTATCCGAAGCCCTCAGGGGCGGACCTGAGACCCCGAGCCTTCTAGCCTCCGACGGCGAAAGAACGCCGACGCCCTCCATCCTCTTCCGGTAGATGCTGTCGGAGAGGAGGAGCTCCTTGTACTCCTCGGTCTTCTTCCTGATCATCTTGAGGGTGTCGAGGGTCATGTCCTTGAAGCCGTCGGGGAGGTCGTTTCGGACCCCGCCGAACCGGACGAAGCTGTGGTTGATCCTCGCTCCGGTGACGGACTCTATGCAACTCAGAACGTCCTCTCGGTCGATGATCATGTAGAGGAACGGAGAGAAGACGGCGCTGGCGATGAGGGTCAGAAACTCGCCGGTGCCCAAGAGGTGGCTCTGGATTCGAGAGAGCTCCTGGAGGATCATTCGGATGTACTGGGCCCTCTCGGGAGCCTCGATTCTCAGGAGCCTCTCCACGGCGCCGCAGTAGGCCTCGTTGTTGGTGAGAGCGGCCATGTAGCAGAGCCTGTCGGTGATGGGGATCCCCTGCATGTAGGTCCTGTTCTCCATGATCTTCTCGATCCCCTTGTGGATGTAGCCCACGTCCAGGAAGGCCTTCTTCACCCTCTCGCCATCCACCAGGATGTCCAGGAGGAAGGGACCGGGGACGACGGCGTGCTGGGGACCCATGTGGAGGATCATCTCCGACTCGCCCTTGATCTCCATCTCCTCCCTCTCCCGGAAGGTGGGGTACTTGGGCCTCTCGAAGGGGACTGTCCCCGCCTCGATCTCGGCCTTGGTGGGGGCGAAGGAATAATCGGCGTACCCTTCGGGGTTGACTATCTCTATCGCCCTATCGGCGGTGTTGTAGTCGGGGTAGCCCTTGTAGTCCTTCCTCCAGGGCCAGGCTCCCACCAGCTCGTCGGAGAGCAGAAGGGGATAAAGCTCGGGATGGCCCTCGAAGTTGATGCCCAGCATCTCCCAGATCTCGCGCTCGTACCAGTTGGCGTTCCAGTAAAGGCCCGTCAGAGACTTGACCGACGGATTGTCCCTCGGGGTCTTCATCTTCAGGAGCGCCACCACCTGGTGGGCGCCGTGGCTTGCGAGCAGTTCTGTGACCTCAAAGAGGCCCTCTTTGATCCTGTCCACGCCCGCCGCGCCGGAGTAGTGGTCGAAGTTGTGATCGTCCCTCAAGTACTTGCAGACGTCCACGATCTTGTCCGGCTTGATCGTGGCCCAGAGCTGCCGCTCGGGACTGACCTTCGCCTCCTCGACCGCTCCCGGAAAGGCAGACTGCAAGGCAGACAAGACATCATTTGCAGTTGTCAACGGTGAATTCCTCCTCTCCTAATAGCCTCTCTTGTCCTGACGCTGCTTGATCTTCTCCTGGAGCTCCCTGAAGCCCTCGATGAACTTCTCAGGCCTGGGGGGACAGCCCGGGACGAATACGTCAATGGGGAAGAACTTGGAGGTGTCGTTTACGATGTTGTAGGAGTCGTAAAACGGCCCGCCAGAGATGGCGCACTCGCCTATCGCCATGATCCACTTCGGCTCCGGTATCTGCTCCCAGAGGTTCTTGATAGCCGGCAGATACTTCCTTGTTATGTAGCCGCTGATGATCATGACGTCGACCTGCCTTGGAGTCGCCCGGGGAAAGATGCCGAACCTGTCGCAGTCGTAGGGGGGACATCCGAAGACGAGCATCTCGACCCCGCAGCACCCCATAGGCTGCATCAAAAACCAGAGGGAGTTCTTCCTGCCCCAGTTCAGGACGTTCTTGATGGGACCCATGTCGATGATCTCATGGATCTTCTCAGTGGTGGTGAACCAGACGTCCGTCAGGGGCCTGCCCCAGATGGTCCACTTCTCCAATTCCTTATCAACTGCAACAGGCAGAGGTATGACATCGCTTATACCCAACGCAACGCCTCCTTCTTAATGGCATAGAGCAACCCGATCAACAGCACGACGATGAAAATCAGCATGTCGATGACCGCAATGTTCACTCCTCCCAAGGTGGGGATCACCTCGGAAGCGTAGACGTAGATCCAAGGATAGAGGAAGAGAACCTCAACATCGAAGATCACGAAGACGATGGCGAAGAGATAATACTGGACGTTATACTGGATTATAGCCTCCCGTATCGGTCTCAGCCCGCCCTCGTAGGTAGACCTCTTCTGAAATGTTGATTTCTGAGGAGATATGATCTTCACGGCAGCCAGCGCACCAATAGGCACAACGGCACCTATTATCAAAAACATAATAAGTGGGATATAATAGTCCACTGCCATCATTTCGCCGCTCATTTTTTACCTCCGTTAGCCGTAAGAGCTAAACATAAGGTACTGATATAAAAGGTTTATGAGAAAATCGATTAGCATCACTACCGCTAAGCAGTGATCTGGTCGGTCTCTAAAGGCTTCAAACGAGGATAATTCGGGTGAATTTCGGTGGATTATATAAGACAGATGGAGATCGAGGCCGGGATGGACGCGGACGAGCTTGTGAAGATGATGGAAGCTTGCGGCTTTGGCGCGAGGAGGCTCGCCGAAGCCGTAAATATCTATGAGGAGATGCTCTCGGGGGATTACACCAAGTTCTTCACCCTGGCCGGCGCGATGGTCCCCGCGGGGATGAGAAACATAGTGTCGGCCCTCATCAGGGACGGACGGATCGACGTTCTCGTCTCCACCGGAGCAAACCTCGTCCACGACATAATCGAGAGCTATAGCCACCACGTCCTGGGAGATCCTGAGGCCTCCGACGCCGATCTGAGAGACGAGGGGATGAGCAGGATATATGACGTCTACGTTGGGGACGACGACTTCATCCGGTTCGAGGAGCTCCTCCAGGAAGTCCTGCCCGGAGGCGGAGAGACGATGACAGGGACCGAGCTTCTCAGGACCCTAGGCTCCGAGATCGATGACGAAAAGTCGATCCTCCGGGCCGCCTCCGACGCGGGGGTGCCGATATTCTGTCCTGCCCTATCCGACTCCATGATAGGGCTTCAGGCCTGGCTTTACAAGCAGACGAGGAAGCTCTCCGTCGACGCCTTCGACGACGTAGGAGAGATCGTAGAGATCTGCTACGGACTAGACCGGTCCGGGATAGTCATGATCGGGGGAGGCGTCCCCAAGAACTTCGCCCTCCAGTCGATGCTGGTCACGCCGAAGAGCTTCGACCTCGCCATCCAGCTGACGACGGACAGGCCCGAGCCGGGGGGGCTATCGGGGGCCTCCCTCTCGGAGGCCGTCTCCTGGGGGAAGATCGGGGCGAAGGCGAGAAAGGTGACAGTGTACGGCGACGCCACCATCAACTTCCCCCTGATGGTGGCATCGACTCTGACCCGGCTCTCGAGAAGGGGCTGAGGGGCGATTTCATTCGAAAGAGGATGTGGTAGCATTCAGAGGAAGGGGAAAATCCTTGATGTGGTGGTGGGGATCAGCGGAGCTTCGGGGGTCGTCTACGGCATCAGGCTCCTGGCGGTCCTGGCGGAGATGGGGTGGACAACCCACCTGGTGATGACGGAGGCCGCCCGGAAGATCATCGAGATCGAGACCGAGGAGAGCCCCATAGAGGTGGAGATGATGGCCGACCGGGTCTATTCTGCCCGGGACTTCACTGCTTCCATCGCCAGCGGGTCCAACATCTTCGACGCCATGGTGGTGGCCCCCTGCAGCATGAGGACCCTGGCGGGCATTGCGGGTGGCGTCTCAGACACCCTCATCACCCGGGCTGCGGACGTCTGTTTGAAGGAGAGGCGGAGGCTGATCCTGGTGACCCGGGAGGCGCCCTTGAACCTCGTCCACCTGAAGAACATGGTAGCCGCCACGGAGGCCGGAGCGATCATACTTCCGCCGTGTCCCGGTTTTTACTCGAAGCCCGAGAGCGTCGAGGAGATGGTGGACGCGGTGGTGGGAAGGGTCCTGGACCTGCTAGGTGCAGAACATGACCTCTACAAGAGGTGGAGGACTCCGCTGAGCGGAAATGCTTATAACGACGAAAATCAGATTGAAAAGAGGTGACCTAGATGAAATGTCAAATCTGTGCTGTTGACAAGGAGACATTGCCC
This sequence comes from uncultured Methanotrichaceae archaeon, assembly GCA_964530375.1. Taxonomy (GTDB): domain Archaea; phylum Halobacteriota; class Methanosarcinia; order Methanotrichales; family Methanotrichaceae; genus Methanocrinis. The sequence goes on along the minus strand of CAZHAO010000035.1, from coordinate 4,990 downwards.
GTAAAAGCCAAGCAAGCTACCATCCACGGCCTCAAGGACACGGTTTTTCACGTCTGTAAAGAATGTCTTGAGGCCGCTCATGAGTCTTACATGGACAAGGACTTCCTTCTGAAGAAGGGAGGAGAAGGATAGGGGTCGTCTCATCAGGCCCGAACGTCTGGATCGGGTTATTGAGGGAGACTTTCCTATTTCTGGAGACCAGCTCAGGCTTGGACTACGTATGCTTTGACGATCGATGACGGCGGTCTCTGACAGGACGGTCTCGGATAAACTTAAATTTGGGATGGTTCGTAGTTCGTACACAATACTAACATGAGGCGGGATAATTTGACACCATTTATTGAGATCCGGGACTTGACGGTGAGGTTTGGCGAAGTTGAAGCGCTGCGTAATGTCAATTTGGAGATCAGGGAGGGCGAGTCTCTCGGCATCCTGGGAAGAAGTGGGTCGGGAAAGAGCGTCCTCTTGCACGTCCTTCGTGGCGTTGAGTCCTTCGAAAACGTAAGCGGAGACGTGATCTACCACGTCGCTAGATGCGCCAAGTGCCATCATGTCGAGCCGCCGAGCAAGGTGGGGGAGAAGTGCAGGTGCGGCGGGGATTTTGAGGCTTTAGAAGCCGATTTCGCCACGCTGGGCATCAACGATCCGAGGAGGCGCGACATATCTCGCAGGATAGCCATCATGCTTCAGAGGACCTTCGCCCTCTACGGCGACGAGAGGGTGATCGTCAACGTCATGCGGGCGGTGGAGGAGGCGAGCGGCGGATCCATCAGCATCAACCGGGCGGCGGACCTCCTGGACGAGGTGAACATGTCCCACAGGATGATGCATGTCGCAAGGGAGCTATCCGGGGGCGAAAAGCAGCGTGTGGTCCTCGCCCGTCAGCTCGCCAAGTCGCCGATGATGCTCCTGGCCGACGAGCCCTCGGGAACCCTGGATCCGAAAACCGCAGACCTGGTTCACGAGAGCATAAGCCGGGCCATCAATGACTTCAACATGACCATGATCATCACCAGCCACTGGCCCGACGTCATGGTGGAGCTGACGGATCGGGCCGTCCTCCTCGACCACGGCGAGATCGTATCTCAGGGCAAACCCTCGGAGATCGCCGCCGAGTTCGCAGCCATGGCCGGCAAGATGGAGGAGCGGAAGAAGACCGATCTTGGGGCTCCCATCATCCGGTGCAGAGACCTGGCCAAGCGCTACATCAGCATCGACCGTGGCGTCGTGCGGGCCGTGGACGACGTCACGTTGGAGGTCTACGAAGGAGAGATCTTCGGCCTGGTGGGGACGAGCGGCGCGGGCAAGACCACCCTCTCCAAGATGCTGAACGGGATCATCACCCCGACGAGCGGCGGGATCTGGTGCAGAGTCGGCGACGACTGGGTGGACATGACCCTGCTGGGCGCAGACCAGAAGGGGAGGGCCACCAAGTACATGGGGATGCTCCACCAGGAATACACCTTGTACCCCTACCGGAGCGTCATCGACAACCTCACTGAGTCGATAGGCCTTGCCCTCCCCTTCGAGCTGGCCGAGAGGAAGGCGATCCACACCCTCGTCACAGTGGGATTCTCCGAGGAGGAGGCCGAGAAGGTCCTCTCCAAAAGCCCCAACGAGCTGAGCGAGGGCGAGAGGCACAGAGTCGCCATGGCCCAGGTCCTGATCAAGGAGCCGAGGATAGTGGTCCTGGACGAGCCGACGGGAACTATGGACCTCATCACCAAGATAGACGTCTCCAAATCCGTCTTGAACGCCCGAGACGAGCTCGGCGAGACCTTCCTCATCGTCAGCCACGACATGGACTTCGTCCAGAACGTCTGCGACCGGGCGGCTCTGATGCGAAACGGCAAGATCGTCCACGTTGGAACGCCCGACGGCGTGCTATCTCTCATGACCAAAGAGGAAGAAGAGGAGATGTTGGGGAGTTAACTTGAAGGTTTTTGTAGATGGTGCGGAGGTCTCCCTCGACGATGGGTCGACCCTCAAAGACGCCCTTGAGGCTTGCGGCGTCATGCCTCCGGAAGGCGCCATCATCGGGATAGTCAAGGGCCGAGAGGAGGAGAAGAAGGAGACCAACTCCTACTGGCTCAACACCACCAAGGGAAAGCTGAGGATAGAGCTTCTCGATACCGGGATCCAGGATGCCTGGCACCAGGCCGTAGACCAGATCTCGGGGCTCAAGGTCCGGTGGAGCGACGGTGCCGCCGTCGCCTTCGGGCCGGTGGCGACTAAGATCGCCCCCACCAGAAAGGAGCACGATTACGATCGGTGGGAGGTGGTGCTGGGAGCCAGCGGCTTTGAGGCGGATAAGGCCCAGATAGTCGTCGCGAGGAAGAGGCACTCTGCAGCCTACGGCGCGCCCGCCGAGAACCGGGGGGTCTTCGCCTCGGTGGTGGGGGGAAAAGACCTCCTCAATAGGCTGGAGATGGGGGATGTCATCCTGGATGCAGAGCCGATCGTGGAATGGGCGGCCATCTCCGAGAAGATGGCGACGGGGGACCTCTCCCTACCTCTCGCCGACGGCATGGAGATCTATTCCAGAATCGAGGTGGACCTGATCGAGGACGCTCCCGAAGGGGCCGAGTTCTTCTTGGCGGCGACGAGGGACGACGTCTTCGCCGTCGACGGCATCTCCAGCTCCTACGCATCCTCCGACGTCTTGATAGGCGAGCGGATCGAGTTTGAGAACCGCGAACCTAGAGCCGAGGGAGCCGTCACCATCCGGACCACTGGACGGGGCCTGGGAAGGATATTCATCTACAAGGCGGACCGCACCTCTGTCCCCAGCCACTCGGTGGTGGGAAGCGTCACCTCCGGCATGGACCTGGTGAAGCTCGCCAGTCCCGGCATGAAGCTGGCGACGAAGGTGAGGCCCGAGAGGGTCATGCTGATGGGCCTACCTCTCTCGGAGGCCGAGAAGATCGCCGAGGAGCGAGGCGTCCGCTTCGAGGTCGAGGGCTACACCGGCGACGACGCCGTGGTGGTGGAGCAGAGGCCGGTCACCACCATGCAGATCATCAAAGAGGGGAGGGTCGGTGTCAAATCGATCCCTTCCGACCGAATGGTGGCGATCGAGCTCTACGACGAGCTGGCCCCAAAATCCCTCGACTACTTCAGACACGTGGTGGGGCTTAAAGAGAAGCCGGTTGGACCTTTGCCCGTCTACTTCGTCTACGAGAACACAGTCCTCTTCAAGCCGGTGATCGCGGCCACCAGCTACAAGGAGATCCTCCCCGAGAATAAGCCTGCAGACCTCGTCAGGGCCGGGGAGATCGGAGTCACCAACCAGGCCGCCAAGAACGCCGGCCTGGTGGGGGTGAAGCTCGTGGACGACGCCAAGTACGGCCCCTCGGGAGAGAAGTTTTTGGCGACGAACATCGTGGGTCGGGTCCTCGACCTGGAGAAGCTCCGGGACGTCAAGGAGGAGGAGACCGTCTACGTTCTGGAGGTGCGATAGGTGAAGTCTACCAAGTACGTGGTGACGAGTCAGGACTCCGACGTCCTCCCCTCCGACATCGCTCTCAAGATCTACGAGCTCGGTCGGGAGATCAACGTCAAGGAGACCTGTTTTGGGGTCATCATCGACGGCGAAGAGGAGGACGTCGAGGCGACGGCGAAGGAGATCAGGGCGATGGACCCAAGCAACATCTTCATCAAAGACCGGGGATTTCCACCCGGAGATCCCCGAAGGTGTCGGGGCCACCGGGGCGGAGGTGCAAGGCCCGGATTTTACATGATGCAGCACGAGTCCGAGATTCTGCCCCTGATATCCCGGGGACTCGCCGCCGAGGCGCGGGGGGAGGAAGTTCCTTCCTCGATCGGCGCGAAGAAGCGGCCGAGCCTGGAGGAGCTGGAAGTTATGATAAACGAGGAGTTTTCCTGAGGTTGGTTCATGGTTAAAGTCATGGTATACCCTCCCACCAGCATGATCCTGGCAGATCTCGTCGAGAGGACAGGCCACGAGGCGCTGGTGGTATCAAAAGAGGTCAGAAAGAAGGTAAACACCCCCGGTCTCGACTCTCCCCCCCTGAACATGACCCCGGACGACCCGAAGAAGGGTCTGAAGTACGCCGCCGTCGACGTCCCCTCCGGGGTGAGGGGCAGGATGGCCCTTCTGGGTCCGATGATCGAAGAGGCGGACGCCGCCATCGTCATAAGAGGCGACGACTGCACCCTGGGATGCACCGGCTGTGCCAGGACCAACGAGCTGACCCGCTTCCTCCTCAAAACGAAAAGGATCCCCCTTATCGAGCTGGATTATCCCGAGGATGAGTTTTCTGCGAAGCAGTTCGTCCACAAAATACGCGAGTTTCTGGAGGGGTTGAATTGATCAGGATAGCCCAGCTCTCCTGCGGCCCCGAGTACAGCGGCATCCAGGGGGAGCTGGAGAAGGCCGCAGAGATGGTGGGCGCAGAGCTGATCTTCCCCGAGGTCTCCCTCGAAGACGTCCGGAACGTAGAGGAGAGGTTCGGGATCAAGGTGGCGAGCGGCGACCTGAACCTGGCCATGGCGAGGGCGACGAGGATCGTCGAGAACCCCGACCTCGCCGACGCCGTCTTCGTTGCCACCTGTTTTCGGTGCGCCGAAGGCGCCATAGTTCGGAGCGAGATCCGGAAGTACATCCACGAGAAATCGCGGATCCCCGTCCTCAGCTACTCCTTCACCGAGAGGACGACGGCCGAAACGCTTCTGACCAGGATGGAGGCCCTCGTCACCACCGCCAAGTTCAAGGGGCTCCTATCCCGGGAGAGGCAGACCGGCCTCACCGCCGGGATCGATTCGGGCTCCACCACCACGAAGGCCGTGGTGATGAAAGACAACCAGATCATCGGGACCGGGTGGGTTCCCACCACCGAGGTGATCAAGAGCGCCGAGGCTGCCTACAACGCCGCCCTCGAATCCGCCGGAGTCAAGAGGGAGGAGATCGAGGGGCTGGGAACGACCGGCTACGGCCGCCACCTGGTGGGCAAAGAGTTCGGAGCAAAGC
>CAZHAO010000034.1:0-13047 GCA_964530375.1 uncultured Methanotrichaceae archaeon | reverse complement strand
CCGAAAGAACCTCCGCTCCTTCGAAAGCGACGTGGTCTTGGCCCGCCTCAACACCAGCCTCTCAGGCCTAGAGATCGGCGATGCAGAAAGAAGGCTGGAGGAGTTTGGGGCTAACGAGCTGGAGAAGAGGAGGCGGAAGAACTATCTCAAGGAGTACTCGAAGCAGTACCTCGCGTTCTTCGCCCTCCTCCTGGAGGTGGCCGCCGTCCTCTCCTTTGTGGCGAACCGATATTCTCCCGGGGAGGGGTACGACATCCTCTCTTACGCCATCCTCGGCGCCGTCGTCGTCAACGCATCCTTCGCCTTCTGGCAGGAGTACAAGGCCGACAAGACCGTGGAGGCCCTTAGAAAGCTCATCCCCTCGATGGTGAAGGTGAGGCGGGCGGGCAGGGTCGAGGAGGTGGACGCGAAATATCTCGTCCCCGGCGAGATCCTCGTCGTCGACGAGGGGGATCGGATCGGAGCCGACGCCGTCCTCTTGGAGGCGAACTCGCTTTACGTCAACATGGCGGCCCTGACCGGGGAGGCTGAGCCCGCGAAGAGGATCGCAGAGGCCGACGCCAGCGAGGAGATCCTGGATGCAAAGAACGTCCTCTTCGCCGGGACCACCGTCACCTCGGGAAACGGCCTCGCCGTCGTCTTCGCCACAGGAGGGGAGACGGAGTTTGGAAAGATGGCCTCGCTATCGAAGGAGGTCGAGAAGAGGGCGACGCCGATGCAGCTGGAGATCATCAGGATCACCAGGATCCTAACCCTGGCGGCGCTTTTGGTCGGCGGCGTCTTCTTCGTCCTCGGCGTCCTCTCAGGACAGGGCTGGCTCGTCGCCGCTATCTTCGCCCTCTCCCTCATCGTCGCCAACGTCCCCGAGGGGATGCTCCCCACCATCACCCTCTCTCTATCCCTCGCCAGCCGGAACATGGCCAAGAGGAACGCCCTGATCAAGAACCTCGACTCGGCCCAGACCCTGGGGAGCGCCACGGTGATCTGCACCGACAAGACCGGGACGATCACCCGAAACGAGATGACTGTGCGGGAGATCCGCCTCGCGAGCGGCGAGAGGATATCGGTAAGCGGCGAGGGGTACTTCGAGGAAGGCAAATTCAGCTTCGCCGAAGAGAGGCCCGGCTCCCGCGACCGGCTGAAATTCCTCCTCGCCGCTGGAGCTCTTAACTCCAGGGCGACGATCGGAGACGACAGCGCCTTCGGCGACCCCACGGAGCTGGCCATCGTCGCCGCCGCCAGGAAGGCCCGGCTCCGATCGGAGGGGTACGAAAAGGTCGAGGAGATCCCCTTCACCAGCGACCGGAAGATGATGTCTACGGTCTACGAGAGGGACGGTTCAAAGACGATCTTCTCCAAGGGGGCGCCGGAGGTCTTGATCAAGCTCTCAAACCGGGTAATGGACGAAGACGGCCGGGTCCGGCCCCTGGCCGACGCTGATAGAGAGCGGATCGAGGCCGAGGCGGCGGACCTGGAAAAGAAGGCCTATCGGCTCCTGGCCGTAGCCTACAAGGAGGGCGAGGACGAAAAAGACCTCGTATTTCTGGGGCTCTTGGGGATCATGGACCTCCCTCGGGAGGAGGTATACGACGCGATAAAAAAATGCCAAAGAGCCTCGATAAGGGTTTTTATCCTCACCGGCGACAACCCCCTCACTGCGAGGGCGATCGCCGAGAAGGTGGGGCTGGAGGTCGACCTCGCCCTCACCGGCGACGAGGTCAGGCACATCCCCGACGAGGACCTGGCGAAGCTCCTGGCGGAGAAGAACGTCCTCTTCGCAAGGATGAGGTCGGAGCAGAAGCTCAGGATCGCCGCCCTCCTCCAGGAGAATGGGGAGGTGGTGGCGATGACCGGCGACGGGGTCAACGACGCCCCCGCCCTCCGGAAGGCCGACATCGGGATATCTATGGGAAAGAAGGGGACGGAGGTGGCGAAGGAGGCGGCGGACATGATCCTCCTCGACGACAACTTCGCCTCGATAGTCGCCGCCATCGAGGAGGGGAGGACCGTCTACTTCAACATCAAGAAGTTCGTCACCTACATCCTCTCCTCGAACGTCCCCGAGATCGTCCCGTACATACTACAGTTCTTCCTGAGTATACCTCTGCCGTTATCGGTCATCCAGATCCTCTCCATCGACCTCGGGTCCGACATGCTCCCCGGCCTCGCCCTGGGGAGCGAGGCTCCGGAGGAGGACATCATGGACCGGCCTCCCGTAGGGAAGAACGAGCGGATCCTCGACCGGGAGGTCTTCAAGAGGGGCTACTTCTTTTTGGGGGCGATCGAGGGGGCGGCGGCCATGACCGCCTTTCTCGGGTTTCTCTTTTTGAACGGCTGGCATTACGGGGACCTCTCCATATCAAACACCCTTCTCCACAGGCAGGCGATGACGATGACCCTCCTGGGAGCCGTGAGCTGCCAGCTCTTCAACGTCTGGACCCTGCGGTCCTGGGAGTTTTCTGCCTTCAGCCGAGGCCTCTTCAAAAACAGGCTCCTCCTCGTCGCCATCTTCCTCGAGCTCCTCTGGATATACGCCCTCCTGAACGTCGGGGTCGTCCAGCTCATATTCAATACCGCCTCCGTCCCCTATGGGCGCCTCTGGATCCTCATCCCCTTCCCAGTCATTCTATTTGCGAGCCACGAGGCCTATAAGCGGATTCTTCGAAGAAGGGCGAAAAAGACGGAGGATTCGGAAGCCCTCCGCCATCCTTGAAGAACCTATTTCAATGGAAGAGGCGTAAATACGTCCTAAGCCCAAAGCCTCTCCTGAGGCGCGGGCGGGCTGGTTTGTGGAGGTAAATCGATTGAAATCGAACGGAAACGTCGGATCTGAGATCAGACGCCCCATGGTGACGATCGCCATTCTGCTCATCGCCGCCTCTTCGCTGGCGACGGGACAGACGATCTCTGCATCGCCGAGCGCGGCAAACCCCTGGGACGAGATCGTCGTCAGCTACTCGGGGGCGCCGGGGTTTGATAGCGACTGGATCGCCATCTTCAGTGGGGGCGCGGAGAACGAAAATTACGGCGAGTGGTATTACCTGAACGGGGAGAGGAGCGGGACATTGACCTTCACCGCCCCCAACGAGGTGGGAATCTACGAGTTCAGGATGTTTGAGAACTGGGCCGGAGGCGGCGGGTACAACGACATCGCAACAAGCAACGTCGTCAGGGTCCAGCTAGAGCCTGTAAACCCCGTGACCATCACCGCGTCCCCTCGGATTGTGGCCCCGGGCGGGCTTATCACCGTCACCTACTCTGGAGCGCCGGGGTTTGATAGCGACTGGATCGCCATATACAAGGCTGGCGCGGCAAGCGACAGTTACGGCGAGTGGTATTTACTGAACGGGAATGAGAGCGGTAGTTTGACCTTCACCGCTCCCGGAGAGGCTGGCAGCTACGAGTTCAGGATGTTCAGGAACTGGGCTGGAGGCGGCGGGTATAACGACATCGCCAGGAGCAATCGAGTCCTGGTCAACTCCTCCGCCGCCCTGGGGTGCAGATGGGAGTCCTTCACCCCGGATCAGTCGGCCTTCGTCGGCCAGCCGGGCGGCGTCTTCCCCCTCCGCGAAAACGATTTTGTTGCTGGAAGCTACCTGGTCCTGGTGGGGCCAGCTGGCGATGACGGCCTCAATCTTCCGCCCGCCAGCTGGAACGCCTTTGGACCCTACGATCTGAGGGGAGGGCACAAGTACAAGGCCTTGATCGAACCTCCGGAAGGGGAGCTCTTGCGGCTTGAAGAGGACTCGGCCGATCTCCTCTCATACAGCAGCCCACCGGCGGGCTTTGCCAGGGTCTACGCCAGAAACGATTGCGCCGGAGATACCTGGTACGCCATATGCCTCCAGCTGATCAAGCCCGCTGACGGTGCCAACACGACGGGGACGTATGTGGACCCTTGCGAGGTGGACCCCACAAGCCTCGAATGTTATCTCTTCGGTTAGATGAGGGGAAGCAGAGCGGAACTGATCTCCGCCCCCGTCTCTCTATTTTTTCTGAAACAGGAAAAATTCTAAATCGGGGCCAAACATCATCCGGCTCCGCCCCTCTCGGCCTGGGACCTGACGAGGGCGCCGTAGGCCTCGCCCGACTCTGTAAGGGCTATCGCCCCGTCGGCGATCTCGATCAGCCCCGCCAGCTCCAGCCGGTGGAGGTGGTAGCCGAGCATCTTCGGGCCGACGGCCTCGGCGATCCCCTCGACCGATAGGGTCCCCCCGACCATCAGGACGATCATCCTCCTTCTGATCGGATTCTCCAGGGCATGATGGACGAGGGCCATCTCCTCGGGGGACTCGGGCTTCGGCTTTCGTCCGACCTTCATGGGGATAGGATTGCTGGAAGGGAGTATCTCCCTTTCGGTTGCACATTGGAAGGCGGCTCGCCAGGCTGATCCCGAATAGGTCTCGATAGGGGCCGATGATCAGCGAGATCATATCCGACATACGGGGAAAATAAATAAGAAGTCGGAGCGGAATATAGGAGATCTAAGAGGTGACCGTCTTTGACGAAAGCAGGCCATTCGATCGAAATTTTGGTGCTGTTAGCAGCCGTAACTATTATTTCAATCTCATCGGCTCTGGCCGATGGAACAGGAGATTTGGTCCCGCCGGAGGTGGCGGATCACGCCGAGGATTGGCCCCTCCCGAACAAGGACTACGAGAACACCAGGGCCACCGCCGATTCCGCGATAACTTCAGAGAACGTATCGGATCTGGGGGCCGCCTGGTCCTTTCCCATCCCAGGGATAGGGGCCTACGGTGCTGCTGCCAGCAACCCCCTCATCGCCGGAGACGTCGTCTACTTCCAGGACTTAAGATGCAACGTCTTCGCCCTGGACCTGGAGACGGGCGAAGTGAAATGGTCGAAGTTCTACAACGTCTCCGAGGTCGTCGGCCCCAACGGTCCCGCCTTGGGCTGGGGGAAGGTCTTCGTCGCAAAAGACCTCTACAACGTCGCCGCCCTCGACGCTGAGACCGGTGAGGAGGTCTGGTCGACCCGGATCTCGGAGATCAACACCACGGGGATCGACATCCAGCCCACCGTCTACGACGGCCTCGTCTATCTCTCCACCGTCCCCGGGACCGGGGACGTCTTCTACGCGCCGGGAGGGATTGGCGTCATATACGCCATCGATGCGGAGACCGGCGAGGTCGTATGGAACTTTTCCACCGTAGATTCGCCAGACCTCTGGGGGAAGAGGGGGGTTAACAGCGGCGGTGGGAGCTGGTATCCTCCCGCCATCGACCTCGATTCGGGGATCACCTTCTGGGGGATCGGAAATCCTGCGCCCTTCCCCGGAACCGAGGAGTGGCCTAGCGGCACCAGCAGGCCCGGCCCCAACCTCTATACCGACAGCATGATGGCCCTCGATCACGCCACAGGCGAGATGATCTGGTTCCGCCAGGTCCTTCCCCACGACCTCTTCGACCACGACTTCCAGATATCGCCGATCCTGGCAGAGCTGGATGTTGGTGGCGCCAGCCAGAAGGTGGTCTTCGGGGCGGGAAAGCTGGGGAAGGTCTACGCCTTCAACCGGAGCTCCGGCGAGGTCCTCTGGTCGACGGTGGTGGGCGAGTACTACGAGACGGCCCAGCTGGACGTTCTTCCGAACGGGACCACCAGGATCTATCCGGGCGTCCTGGGCGGGGTTGAGACGCCCATGGCCTATGCCGACGGCATCCTCTACGTCCCCGTCGTTAACATCTTCTCCGATTGGACACCGACGGCCTTGGACACCTCGACCATCGACTTCAACAACGGGACCGGCGAGCTCTTGGCCATCGATGCCGCCACCGGCAAGATCCTCTGGATCCAGCTCCTGGAGACGATGGCCCTTGGCGGTGCCACAGTCATAAACGACCTGGTATTCACCGCGGAGTACGACGGCACCATCCACGCCTTCAAGGCCGACTCCGGCGATGAGGTCTTCGAGCTGAAGGCGCCCGCCGGGATCAACGGCTGGCCCGCTGTCGCAGGGGATACGATCGTCTGGCCCGCCGGGGTAGGTGAAGAGCCGTCTCTCTTCGCCCTCCGGCTGGGGGCGGCTACGGACGATACCAAAGATGCGAACTTGGCGCGACCGGCTGAACCTGCTCGCCCTGGGACGACCGACTCGTCCGCGGCTACACCGGCCCCTGGAGGTTGGAACCCGGACGGGATCATATCCGAGGGCGAGTACTCGAAGAACCTATCATTATCGGGCGGAAACTACATCGTCCACTGGAAGAACGATGGCGAGAACCTTTACATGGCGCTGGAGGGGAGGGCCGAAGGTTTCGTGGCGATAGGCTTTGAGCCGACCCAGGCGATGAAGGATGCGGACATGGTCCTGGGCTGGGCATCGAGGGGCGAGGCGACGGTCCTGGACCTCTACTCGACGGGGATCTACGGACCTCACCCGCCGGATGAAGAGCTCGGCGGGACGAGCGACCTCCTGGAGTCCGGCGGCGCAGAATTCGACGGCTGGACGGTGATCGAGTTTGAGAGGAAGATGGACACAGGCGACGAGTTCGACAAGGCCTTGCGGCCGGGCCAGACCGTCGACATAATCTGGTCGATCTCCAGCTCCGACTCCCTGGCGATGAGGCACAACGTGGGAAGAGGGACGGCAAGGCTCGCCCTCGAGGAGGCCGGGGTCTGAAGTTTCGGCTTCAGACCCTGTCCCCATATTTTTCATGGGCCTTTCTGGTACCCGCTCGCCCGATTTCGATGCCGAGTTGTACATTATATAGATCCATTATTTCACAATTAGGATAAAATATTGGACAAAACAGAAAACATTATATCTGCCGCTGGCCCGAATTACCATCATGGGCGAATATCTGGTCAGGTGCCTGGGCTGCGAGCGGGTGCAGCCACCCCACGCCCTCGCCTGTCAAAACGACGATTCCCTCCTCAGAACCGAGTATTTCACAAAAAGGCTCACCCTGAGGGACGATCTTCCGGGCCTATGGAAGTTCATCGACTGGCTGCCCGTCAGAGAGCCCCTCCGGGGTTCGGGGGAGAAGCCCGTCACCTACAAAAGCGAGGGGCTAGCCCGGGAGCTGGGCCTCGAAAACCTCTACGTCAGCTTCAGCGGCTACTGGCCTGAGAGGAAGGCGTTGATGACCACCTGCAGCTTCAAGGACCTTGAAGCTCCGCCCACGGTGGAGAGGATGATCGAGCGGGATGACGACCAAGTCCTGGTGGTGGCATCGGCGGGAAATACCGCCAGGGCCTTCGCCCAGGCGGCCTCGGCGGCGAACCAGCCTCTAATTTTGGTCGTGCCTCAGACGGGCCTCGACAGGCTCTGGATCGCCGAGAGGCCCTCAGACGAGATCTGCGTGATCTCGGTGAACGGCGACTACACCGAATCGATAGACTTTGCTGAAAGGCTCGCAGCCCACCCCGGGTTCGTCGGCGAGGGCGGTGCAAGGAACGTCGCCCGGAGGGACGGGATGGGGGTCGTGATCCTCGACGGCGCCCTTTCGATGGGAGCCCTTCCAAAACACTACTTCCAGGCCGTCGGCAGCGGCACCGGCGGGATCGCCGCCTGGGAGGCCTCGATTCGACTTATCGAGGACGGCCGCTTCGGTCGGCATCTGCCCAAACTTCACCTGGCTCAGAACAGCCCCTGCGCACCGATCTACGCCGCCTGGACCGGCTCGAAGATGGAGATGGGGAGCTGTCCCAACGGGATGGTCGACGACGTCCTCTTCAACAGAAAGCCGCCTTATGCCGTCGGAGGCGGAGTGAAGGAGGCCCTTGAAGAGACCGCCGGAGAGGTTTACGCCATCTCTAACCAGGAGGCGAAAGAGGCCAAAAAGCTCTTCGAGGAGCTAGAGGATATCGACATCCTGCCGGCGGCAGCCGTCGCCGTCGCCGCCCTCCAAAAGGCCGTCCGGGCAGGGACGGTCGAAAAGAAGGATCTCGTACTGCTCAACATCACCGGGGGCGGAGTCTCCCGGGCTGAAGAGGAGCTGGAGATGTTCATGCTCAAGGGCGACATCAAGGCCGAGCCATCGGCCCTCTCATCGGCGTCACCTTCATCGTACGACGACGAACTTCTTGCTGAGATCTTCGAGATCCTGGGACTGAGGGCCTGAGCCATGACCGATGACCGGGCCTGCAAGCTCACCATCATCGGTGGCTTCGATAAGGGCGGATGCCCCGACGGCGTGGAGAGGCTGGAGATGCGCCGGGGAGAGATCATAGGTATTGTAGGGCCGACGGGTTCGGGAAAGAGCTCTTTGATAGCTGACATTGAGCAGTTCGCCGCGGGAGACACCCCCTCGGGCAGGAAGATCCTGATCGACGGATGCGAGCCCCGGGCCGAGACGAGGTCCGACCCCCGAAAGAAGCTGATCGCCCAGCTGTCTCAGAATATGCACTTTTTCGCCGACATGAGCGTCGAGGAGTTCCTCCGGATGCACGCCAAGAGCCGGGGGAGGTCGCCTGCGGTCGTAGACAGGGTGATAGAGCTCGCCAACACCCTCACCGGCGAGCCGGTCCATCCCGACCATCATCTCACGATCCTCAGCGGCGGCCAGTCGAGGGCGCTGATGACCGCAGACATCGCCGTTATCAGCGATTCCCCCATCGTCCTCATCGACGAGATCGAGAACGCCGGGATCAAGAAGAGGGAGGCTCTGGAGCTTCTCGCGGGCGAGGGGAAGATCGTCGTCGTGGTGACCCACGACCCGATGCTCGCATTGATGACATCCAGAAGGGTCGTGATGAAGAACGGCGGTATGTTGAGGGTGATCGAGACGAGCTCCGAGGAGCAGAAGGTCTGTGAGGACCTGGCAAAAGTCGACGACTGGCTGATGAACCTGAGGGAGACGATTAGGCGGGGCGAGGTGGTGGGGGCCGCGCTTTGAAGCTTGCAGTGATCGCGGGAACTCCGGGCTCGGGCAAGACCTCGGTTCTGATCCACGCCGCAAAGAGCCTCACGAGGGAGGGGCTTCGTCCCGCCGTCGTCAAGATCGACTGCCTCTGGACCGAGGACGACAAGAGGTTTCAGAGGCTGAACATTCCTGTTGCCGTGGGCCTGGCAAAGGACATGTGTCCGGACCATTACTCGATCTACAACGTCGACGAGATGCTGGAGTGGGCGAGGGAGCAGGAGGCTGACGTCCTCCTGAACGAGACCGCCGGCCTCTGCCTCCGGTGCGCTCCTTACCCCGACTCGTGTCTCGCCGTCTGCGTCATCGACGTCACCACGGGTCCCAACGCCCCCCTGAAGGTGGGGCCCCTTCTGACGACGGCGGACGTCGTCGTCGTGACGAAGGGGGACATGGTCTCCCAGGCCGAGAGGGAGGTCTTCCGGGAGAGGATCCTGGAGGCGAACCCCCGGTGCAGGATCGTCGAGGCGAACGGCCTTTCCGGCAAGGGGGCTTCTGAGCTCGCCGAGCTGATAAGAAACGGCCCCGAGGTCGGCGAGAATATGCTTCTGCGGCATAACCCGCCCCTGGCGATATGCACCCTCTGCACCGGGGAGCTCCGGGTTTCAAAGGAGCACCACCGGGGGGTTCTCCGCCACCTGGACGGGTTCATGGAGTACTCCGGGGAGTAAAGAGGCTGAGAAGCCTTGCGATTTTTGAGAGGTTTTGAGATTCAGGTGTGAGCGAGATGAAGGAGAGAGAGATCGCAAAGCTTCTGCCCGGCCACAACTGCGGAGAGTGCGGATTCAAGAACTGCCGGGAGTTCGCCCGGGCCCTTCTGAAAGGCAAAGACCTCGACCTCTGCCCCTTCCTCGGCCAGGAGAGGCACCTCGCCGAGAGGGAGAAGATCGAGGCGATCCTTCCGGAGATGAGAAGGCGATGGCGCGAGGGAGGAGGAGAGGGGCGGATGGACGAAGAGGTCGAGGCCGAGATCCGGGGCGTCATCGACGGCCTGGCGGCGGACTTCGCCCTGGCGCCGCTGCCGGGCGAGCCCTCCTGCCGCGAGGACGTCCACCCCTTCGATCGGGACGCCGAGTTTGAGGTCGGCGACGTCCTCCGCTACCGGCCCCTCGGCTGCCCTGTAACTCATTTTGGAAAGATCATCAAGATCGATCACGCCCTGGTCACAGTCCACATGGTGGGGCCGCGCCACCTCCTGGGCGACGAGAGCTTCGCCCCCAAGGACGTCGGGGTCTGCCTGGTGGCGGCCTTCGAGGGGGTCGTGAGCAGGGGCCGGGTTCCCGAGGTAGGGGAGACGGTGAGCTTTCTTCCCGAGCACTGCATGATGCAGAAGGTCCACTCGGGGATGATCGTCCACTCCGAGGGGAGGATGGTCAGGATCGAGAGCATCGATCTGAAGGTGTGGTGAAGAGATCGAGAAACGAAGAAAAATATTGAAACTCACCGATTCTTCTGCACCAAAAAGAGGTCGGAGGGATCAGCAGCCACGGCAGGATCCCTCTGAAGAGCCCCCCTAGAAGTTGACCAGAGCCCGGAGGTCGGCGGGGAGGGTCATCCCGGCTGAAGTGGGCTTCGTCGGCGTTGTCATGCCGGAGGGGGCGCCGATCGCGACCTTGTTCGAGACGTAAGAGAGGTCGCATCTCCGGTCGATCATCACGATGTAGACCGATTCCGGGGGCGCTTCTCCCTTCTTCACCGCAAACCAGATATCCTTCAGATCCTCTGGGGCCCCCAGGGCGCAGAAGCTGTAAATCTCGACGTCGTCCTGGTTGTAGATCTCGACCCACGTCCTGCTGGATTCGTTGTTCAGGCCGCAGGGCGGCAGGTCGGGGGCAGCCTCGAAGAGCTCCGCCGGATAGAGGTCCCAGTTGGTGACCGGGATCAAATACCTGGTGAAGTCAGTTCCGTTCACCGCATAATCCTCTGTTCCCGCCAGCTCCAAAACCGGGTCCGGAAGGTCCTGGTAGCACTGGAATTCTTGACCTCTTTCGAAGACGTAGCTCTGTGCGTAGGCGGTCCTTCCGCTTCCGTCGGTGAACCTGGTGTAGACGTCAGCCTGGAGATGATCCCCTTCGGCGGGTCGGACGATCATCAGAGTCTCGCTGAAGTCCGTCGTCCAGACCGCCGAGATGGCCAGGGCCTCGAAGACGAGGTCTGAGCCGACGCTTGGTCCGTAGGCATGAGATGGGTACGCATCACCCCAGTCGCAATCGGTGGGATGACATTTGCCCCAGGCGTGGACCGTGACGTCCGCGCCGCTTACCCCAATCTCCAGAGTCGTGACCCCGGCGGTGTTGGGGTCCACGTTCTTCCAGTATCCTGAAAACTGGTCCAGCTGGGCCGATGCGCCAGAGGCCGCGGCCAGGGCGAGGAGGCCCAGGATCAGCAGATGTGTCGTTTCCCTCATGTTCATCCTCCTTTTATCTCACGATTTGCCTTTTAAACTATTTTAAATTATAGATCCCCAGGTCCGGGGGAACTGATGGGATCGGCTCGATGGACCTGGTATTTTTACTTTGATTTGATATCATCTAGTGCTTTGTAATAGATGATGGTGAGATCGATTACAGCTGCAATAGCCAGATAGCTCCATCCCATCAATCCCGTCAGGTAGGGCGCGAAGCTGATGAGGATGAAGGCCGAAAATGCAACTCCTGCAGATTTTAAGGCGAAATCTCGACCTCGGGTGCGGATGAGGGACCTCGAACCTCGGATCGCATCTCCCCTCACGTCCATGATCCCCCTCAGGATCTCTTCGCCGAGATCGAAGAAGAAGGCCAGCCCCGCGAAGGTCCATACCAGTCCGCTGAAGGTCCCATCGACCGAAATGCCGCCGATGATGAATGTCGAGCCGACGGATGCGCTGACCATCATGTTTCCCGCCAGTCCGGCGTCATTGCCTTTCCAGTTGTATGCCTGCCCGACCAGCCAGATGATCAGCGCCGCGACCAGCGCGGTGGTGCCGATATGCGCAGCAGAGAGGAGCCCCAGAACACCGAACGCGATCGCCAGCGCCCAAACCTCTCTCGCGGTCACCCTCCCCGAGGGCAGAGGTCGCTCGGGACGGTTGATCCGGTCCACTTCGATCGAAGTAGTCGTTGGAGATCATCGCCGAACCGGAGAGGAAAAATCCGACGCGAAACCCCGAGATGGTGGTTTCCACGGCGGCAAAATCGCCGAGGGCGAGGACCTGGCCCGCGACCACGCAGATTCCCGCCGCCAGCGGCAGCTCGAACTTGACGAGGTCGTTATACGCCTTCAATCTGTTTATCATGCTGACTATAATATGCTGACTCTAATATGCTGACTAGAATATTAAATTTGAGACGAAATGCTTTTGCCTAAACTCTCAGGATATCTCTCCTGTCGAGGATCTTTAGGCTGGACTGAAAAGACCTGGCGGTGAGGGGGTTAGCCATCATCTCGGGCAGGCCGAGCTCCCTGACGATCCGCCGGCACAGCTCCATTCCGTCCTGTGAATATGTCGCCTCCGCAGACCTGATGACCGCATCGTGAATCCGCTGAAGATAGCCGAGGCCCCGGTCCATGACTCGATATGCATCCTCTCCAAATCGAGGCTCATCCCAGGCCGAAAGGAGGACTTCGATCCCCTCGATCGCCCTCAGCCTCTGAATCGATCGGACGGAGGCCAGGATGTCGTCGTATATCGGCATGGTCCCATCGAGGGGAACTGCGTCGGCGGAGAAGAGAACACCGTCGTCGGGGATCCGGAGGGAGATCGAGCCGGGGGAGTGTCCGGGGGTGGAGAGGACTTCGATCCTGATCCCATCTCCAAGATCGATGACGTCCCCATCCTGGAGGATCTCGTCGATCCGGACCGAGCCGCCCACCAGATCCCTGAACCCCGGGACGGGCCGCTCTGCGAGCTGCCGGTCGGCGTCCTCTATCCAGTCCTTGTCGGCCGGATGGGATGCCACAGAGCAGCCCGAGATCTCCTTGATCGCCCGAGCCGCCCCCATGTGGTCGGGATGGCCGTGGGTTAAGATCAGACGCGATATCTCCTTCGGCCCTCGGCCCATCTCCCTCAGATGATCGACGATGATCCCCTCAGAGGACGCCACGCCGCTGTCGACGAGAGCGATCTCTTCACCATAGATGACAAAAACGTAGACGAACCGCGGGACCATAACGCCGGAAGGATCTC
>CAZHAO010000033.1:0-13061 GCA_964530375.1 uncultured Methanotrichaceae archaeon | reverse complement strand
ATCCTCTCCAGCACCTCCTTCGGATCGTACCTGATGCGGACGACCCTGGACCTCCCCCGGTGGCCCGGGCCGCTGAAGTCGGTATCTATCAGCCTTGCGGAGTCCAGCTTGTTCAGGATCTCGTGAAACCGGGTATAGCCTGAGCCGGTGGAAGCCTGAAACTTCTCGTAGAGATCCCCGGCCTTGGAGGTCTCCATCTCCGCCGCCAGGCCCAGGAGGAGGAGCTCGTCCTCCCGGAGGGGCTTCAGGGCGCTCGCGAGGTGGACGAACCTCGACCTCTCGTAGGCCCGGTCGACGTCCTCTCGCGATATCGTCCTTGAGGCCCTCCTCTCGGCCTCCATCCCCGCCCTCTTGAGAAGGTCGATCCCGACCCGGAGGTCTCCGGCCCTCTCGGTGAGGTCGGAGACGAGATCGATGATCTCGTCGGATACGACGCCGGGATAAAAGCCCAGATGAGCCCGGCGGTCCAGGATGTCCCCGATCTCCTCGATGGAGTAGAGGGGGAAGCTGACCTCCTCGGCCTGGAAGACCGACCCGACCCTCGGATCGAAGACGTAGTTTAAGGCCGGCTCGCTGAGGATGGCGATCACCCCGGCCTTGAACCCGGGGAAGGTCTCGTGGGCCCGGAGGAGGGTGTACAGGACCCGATCCACCTCCTTCTCGGGGAAGAGGTAGTTGACGTCGTCGAGGGCCACCACAATGACCCGGTTCTCCTTCGCCATCGACTTTGCGATCCGCTCTAAGACCCTCTTAAAGGAGACGCCGCTTGATGGAGGGGAGTGGCCGAGGAGCTTGCTGTAGATCCGGAGGAATATGGCGTGTCTGGTATGGTCCATCTGGCAGTTGACGTGGACCGGGACCACCTTCGATGAGTGGGCCTCGATCTCGGAAAAGAGCTTGACGACCGCCGTCGTCTTCCCCGTCCCCGTGGGGCCGAGACAGAGGGCGCTGACGGGACGGCCCCCCGCGAAGGCGGGCCTCACGCAGAACTTGAGGGCCTCCATCTGGGACTCGCGGTGAGCGAAGTGCTCGGGCAGGTGGTCGAACTCCAGGACCTCCCGGTCCTTGAAGATCGTCTCGTCCCAGAGGAGCATCTCCCGTTTCATCCAAAAAGCCTCCGAAGGCATGGATCTCTACAAACAAAATAGTAGTTAGCTCGGCGAGAAATAAATAAGGTTTTCTGGCCCGTCCTCGGCGGCCACCTATTCCGCCAAAATCCGATCGATCTCCCTCTTCAGGACGGAGCTGACGAGGGCGCCGTCGGCCTTTCCTCGAAGCTCCTTCATGGCGAGGCCCATGAGGGGGCCGAGGGCCGCCTCGCCCCTCTCCCTGACGAAGGCCTCCTTCTCGGCGACGATCCCGACCACAAGGTCCTCAACGCCGCTCTGGTCTACCCCTCCCAGGCCCGCGGCCTCTGCCGCCTCTGCCGCCGAGAGCTCGGGCCTCTTCGCCATCGTCTCCAGAAGCTGAGGGATCCCCTCCTTCGCCACCCCTCCCCCGGCGACGAGGACTAGGGCGTCGAGATAGTTGTCCTCGGTCAAATTAGAGATCGGTATTCCCTCTCGTGCCAGCTCCCGTGGGATCATCTCCAGGGTCCTCACCACCAGGGCTGGCGGAAGGGAAAGATTCCTCACGGCATCCGGGAATCCAAGAATTCTCTCAGCTTCCTCGGCAAGGGGATCTCTCTTGGCATCCTCGACGAAGGATCTATGCCTCTCAGCTTCCTCGGCGAGTGAACTAGTAGAAAGCTTCATCGCGGCCATCTCAAAGAGCTGGTAGTTCGGCGATGAGGCGATCAGCTTCGCGAACTCGGGGTTGAGGCCGTACTCCTCCTCAAACCGCACCGCCTTCTGATCGAACAGTTCGGGAAGCTTTAGGGACGCCACATAATCGGAGGTCACCACCACGGGGGGGACGTCCGTCTCTGGGTACATCCGGGCGGACCCCGGCAGGGGTCTCATGTACTCGCTAGTCCCCTCGGGTAGGGCCCTCCTCGTCTCCTCGGGGACCCCGACGAGCGCCTCCTTCGCCCTCTCCAGGACCGCCTTCATCGCCGCCTCGGCCCGGTCCCGGGGAGCTGCCACCATCGCCACGCAGTCGCCCTCGCGGGCCCCAAGCTCAGACCGTACGGCATCCACCTCTTCTTTGGTGATGCCGTAGGCGGGAAGCTCGTCGGAGTGGAATATCCCGCCGACCCCCGCCCTCTTGGCCCGGTCCGAGATCTCCGAGCCGAGGCGCCGTCCCGGCTGAATCTCCTTTCCCAGAAGGCCCGCAAAGCCCCCGAGCCTCACCGCCAGGACGACGCCCCCCTTGCCGAGGGCGGATTTGATCACCTTCGACCCGGTGGCGGCGAAGATGCCGGTGACGTCGGCCAGCCGGTCGAAGACCTGAGCTTTCCGCCCGAGGAGCTCGCCCTTGATCTCCAGGAGGAGGCGCTGCCTATTCGCCTCCACCGCCACGATCGTCTCGATGAGGTTCAGGTCCTGGACGCCCTTTATCTCAACCCTCGCCCCGTCCCTGATGGAGACGTTGACGTCCTGGCGGATCGTCCCCAGGCCCCTCTTCACCCTCCCCGTCGACCGGAGGACCATCCCCAGCCGCTGGGCCACCTCCCGGGCGTGCTGGGGAGATACGACGTCGGGGGAGGTGCAGATCTCGACGAGGGGTATCCCCAGCCGGTCGAGGGAGTAGACCACCTCGTCGCCCCGATCGTCTATGATCCGAGCCGCCTCCTCCTCGAGGCAGATCGTCTCCATCCCGACCTTGCCGCAGGAGGTGTCGATGGAGCCGTGGGATGCGACGTAGGCGGTCCTCTGAAAGCCGGAGGTGTTGGAGCCGTCGATCACGATCTTTCTCATGGTGTGAACTTCGTCGGCGATCTTCATCGAAAGAAGCTTCGAGACGATGAGGGCGATCTCCAGGGCCTCGGGGTTCAGCTCGCTCGGGGGCTCCTCGTCCGCCTCCACGAGGCATGTGGAGTCGTAAGATTTGTAGATGAACTTTCGGGAGACGAGAACCTCTTCCAGGGCGGCCCTGTCGATCTCGCCAAGCTCGCTTCGCGCCGGTCGGAGGCGCCTGAAGAACTGATGGTCCGACTCCTCCACGTCTCGCAGCCGCGTGGGACAGCCGCAAAACAGCTTGGCGGCGGTATCAAGCTGCTGATGAATCTCGATACCGCATACCAGACCCAGGGAGGCGTAGTCTAGGCTTTCAGGCATAGAATGACGACCTTACCTCCAGGGTTATATAATTTCAGTCGGTGCCGGGCGCCCGGGGCGGCCTCACCCTCTTGACCGCCTCTTTGATATCCTCGGCCTTCACCGTCTTCCTCTTGGCATGGTTCGCCCATTCCACTGCCTCCTCGGCCACCTCCATGCCGTAGCTCTCCAGAATTTCTGCAAGGGCGTCCCGCGCGCCCTCACTGACCCTTTTGGCCCCAGCCTCGCGAATGAGTCTGCTGACCGGTGCCACTGGAAGTATCGCCATTCGAGCTCCTCTCCTCCGGCCCTTATAGTGAGAAGAAGGATCAAAACAGCTTCTTCTCCGACTAAAGGGCCTAATAGACACTACGTTGTCCTTCAGGTCTCTATATATAATTTTCGTAAACCCTCAGGCGATATTTACCTTGAAAAACGAAGAAAAATCGATATATACACATATCCGGCCAAAAATCCCCGAATGACAGTTTATTTTATTCACGCGAAGATTTAGGCCCGACAAAAGATCGAGTCCAACCGATCCCTTTGGCCCGACAAACTCTCTTATCGGCAGGTGAAGATGAGAAAGGTTATTTAGCTCCCCGTCCCTTAACTTATTGAGCTAAATATCGAGTTTGGGGTGGCGAAATATGGAATATCAGATCACCAAGGCCATCGTCTACGATGGGCCCGAGGACACCTACGGCCCCTGTGGATGCGGCCTGGACATGGCGATACTGCCGGTCCTTTTGCCGAAGATCTGGTTTGAGGACGAGTTTCCGATGGCGGCCAACGACCACGAGTTCTGCAGGGGCCTGGACTGCCGACGGATCGTGGGTTTCAGCTGCAACAACATCTTCGAGCACAAGATGGACGGGATCACCTACCTCGCCAACTTCTCCTGCTGCAGGGAGTGCGCCGAGAGGGCCGTCGACGAGGGCTACGCCGTCCGGGCTGAGAAGGGCTACCCGATGGTGCTGAGGTGAATCGCCGTCGGAGAACGAGGGTCGAAAAAGGGGAGGTTGATCCTTGAAGTACGTCGTTTACACCACCGCCGAATGTCCGCGGTGCGAGCAGGTTAAGAAGGTCCTGAAGGGCTGGAACGTCGAGTTCGAGACGGTGGACATGGCCAGCGCCGAGGCCCTGACGGAGCTCCGGGTCAACGGGGTCTTCACCCTCAGCGCCCCGGTCCTCATGGCCGGGGACGACTTTTACACCGTGGAGGAGCTCTTCGACGGCGATGCCATCAGAGACCTCGAGGCGATGGGGCTTCGCGGGTAGGCCCGCCGCCTCCGAAACTCGGCCGCCAAAAGGCGCTTTTTTTTAAACTTCGCTTTCATTCCGACTTCAGCTCAGAACTCCATGCCGCGGACCCTTTTTATGTCGAAGATGGCGGTCTTGGCGACGTGCATCACCGCGAAGGTTCCGGCCTGGATGGGGTCTGTCACCACCAGGTCTGCGTAGCGGGGGACAGATCCCGCCATCTTGAGGGCGATCACCGGGATCCCCTCCTCCTGGAGCCTCTGGACCTCGTCGGATATCCTGCCGCCCATGAGGGCCCCCGCCAGGATCAGGACTGAGGCCCGGTGGAGCCGGCCCACGGCGTTGACGGCGTCGGCTATGGGGTCTTCCCCCACCAGGGGGATGGTGTCGACGCTGATCCTCTCCCCCCGGAGGTTGTGCCGATCGGCCTCGTTGACGGCCCCCACCGCCACCTGGGCCACCTGGGCTCCGCCACCGATGATGATCACCCGAGAGCCGTAGATCTTCTCGAAGGACTGGTGGACTGAGACCTCCAGGACCACGGGAAGGGCCTCGAGGTTCTCCACCATCCCTTCGGCGAGCTGGTCGATCTCCATGTAGACGGTGGCCTTGCCGATGTTCACCCCCCGCTCCAGGACGAACTGCTGGGTGTACTCGATGTTGCCGCCGAGGCTTGCCACCACCCCGGCGATGTCCCTCAGGACCCCCGGCCTGTTCTCGCAGATTACGTTTATTGCTGTGCTCATGATCACCTCAGAGATGGAGACCCGTCGAGGCTCGCCATCTTATACCTTTACTCAACTGGTAAACTTTAATATGACGAGTGAGTACTCGTCATCTGATGGAGTTTTGTCCCGACTGTAAAAGCATAATGGTGCCTTCGGAGGGGATGCTCGTCTGCAGAAGGTGCGGGAAGAAAGTGGAGATGAAGAAGGGCGACACCATCGTCAGCAAGACAGAGCAGAGAGGGCGCACCATGACCGTCATCGAGGATTCCGAGGCGGCGGGCCTTCCCACCACCAAGTCCAAGTGTCCTGAGTGCGGGAACGACACCGCATACTGGTGGCTGCGCCAGCTGCGGTCCGCCGACGAGAGCGAGGTCCGCTTCTTCAGATGCACAAAATGCAATTTCACCTGGAGAGAGTACGACTGATGGATAATCTATATTTAAGATAAAATTGATCTCTCCGATGGAGGGGCTACGAGGATGTTCAAGGCAGTGATAAGCGCAGAAACCCTGCGGGATGCTGTGGAGGCGGTATCGTCTCTTGTCGACGAGGTGAAGTTCACCCTGTCAGAGAACGGCGTTGAGCTGAAGGCTGTGGACCCCGCCAACGTGGCCATGGTCTCCTTCCGGCTCAACTCCGAGGCCTTCGAGTACTTCAAGGCGACCTCGGGCGAGATCGGCGTCGACCTGGTGAGGCTCACCGACGTTCTGTCCATGGCCGAACGGGGTGAGAACGTCACCCTCGAGCTGGACGAGGAGAACCACAAGCTGAAGATAGGGGTGAACTCCCTCTCCTACACCCTCAGCCTCATCGACCCCAGCGCCATAAGAAAAGAGCCCCGGGTGCCTGATCTGGACCTCCCCGCCCACGTGATTCTCCCCGGAGCACAACTGCGAAAGGCGGTCAGGGCCGCGGAGAAGGTCTCCGACCACGTCGTCTTAGGCGTCACCGACGATCCCGAAGACCAGTTCTACATGGAGGCGAAGGGGGACATCGACTCCCTCAGGCTGAAGATGCCGGGGGCGGAGCTTCTGGGGCTGAAGCCCGGAAAGGCGAGGTCCCTCTTCTCGCTGGACTACCTAGCCGACATGAGCAAGGCGATCGGGAAGGCCCAGGAGGTGAAGCTGGAGATGGGGGTCGACTATCCCCTGAGGATCAGCTTCAAGCTCGGCCAGGGGGTCGAGATAAACTACCTTCTCGCTCCAAGAATCGAGCAGGAATGAGCCTCTCCGACTACCCCTTCTCCCGGGAGGCCGCCGCCAGGGTGAAGGAGACGGGCTACTCCCTGGAGGGGCTCCTGGAGGAGCCGAACCGAGAGCCAAGGCTCGCCCGCCTGGTGAGGAGGAGGGCGCAAGATCGGGTTCTGGGGGCGGTCCGGGGGGAGATATCCGACGAGAGGGCTCACCCCCTGGCGGAGCTTTTATCCTACCCCCTGGCGAGGGTGATGGTATCCTGCCTCAACGACGACCTCCTCGCGAGGAGGTACGCCCTCGCCGAGGCGAAGCTCGCGAGCCGGAAGATGGGGACGGAGAGCCTTCAAGACCTCATCCTCCTCGCCCGGGACCTGGACGTCTTCCCTCAAATTGACCAGTCCGGCCTGCGGGTCCCCTTCTCCGACTACCTGAAGGGGGCCGCGAGGATGCACAGCCCCGGCTGGAAGCTGGTGAACCGATCCCTGGAGGGGGGATGGGTCAACGTCACCGACCAGGAGCTTGCCCGGCTCCTGGAGGAGAGGGCGAAAGATCGGGTCGGCCGGGGCCTCCCCCTCCCCGTACCCCCGGCGATATGCGAGAAGCTCCAGGGCGACCTCGCCAGGATCGAGGAGGAGCTCTCGGCGAAGAGGGCCGAGGAGAAGGTCGACCTCGGCGAGGTGACCGAGGACGCCTTCCCTCCTTGCATCCGCGGTTTCCTCGATCAGGTGGCGGCGGGCGCAAACCTCGCCCACACCGCCCGGTTCGCCCTCACCACCTTTCTTTTGGCCGTGGGGATGACCGTCGACGAGGTCGTCGGCGTCTTCAACACCAGCCCCGACTTCGACGAGGAGAAGACCCGCTACCAGGTCGAGCACATCTCGGGCAAAGGCGGAACCGCCTATACGCCCCCGTCCTGCGCCACCATGGCCACCTACGGCAACTGTCCCGGCGAGGACAGCCTCTGCCGGTGGGTGAGCCACCCCCTCAGCTACTACGAGAGGAAGGTGAGGAGGGAGAGGGGCGGTTGAATGGAGTTTAGGCCGATGAGGCCCGGCGAGGAGGCGAAGGTCTGCGACCTCGTCCTCCGGGTCTTCGACGAGTTCGTCGCTCCCCAGTTCTCCGATGAGGGGCGTCGGGAGTTTCGAAGCTACGCCGACCCCCATCTCTTTCTGCTCCGATCCCGGTGGAACCACTCCGTCCTCCTCGCCCTCGACGACGACGCCATTGTCGGGATGATCGAGGCGAGAGACGACGGCCACGTCACCCTCTTCTTCGTAGAGGGCGAGCACCAGGGCGAAGGGATCGGAGGCGAGCTTCTGCGGCGCGCCCTTTCGATCTGCGCTAGAAGAAACCGCTGCCTCTCGAAGATCACCGTCAACTCGTCGCCGAACGCCGTCGGGATTTACGAGAGGCTCGGTTTTCGTCGGGCCGGACCCGAAAGAGATGGGGATGCCATCCGATCTGTGCCCATGGTCCTCGACCTTTTCCGGCCCGAACCTCAGTCGTCGACGACGGGCAGAGTGAAGCAGAAGGTGCTCCCTTCCCCCTCCTTCGACTCGACCCAAATCCGTCCGCCGTGAACCTCGATGATCCTCTTGACGATGGCGAGGCCCGCCCCCGTCCCCTCGCTCTCAGGATCGGCTTTGTAGAATAGCTCGAAGACCTTCTCCTGCTGGCCGGGATCGATCCCTATCCCGTTGTCCCGGACGAAGAAGACGACTTTTTCGTCGTCCTTTCGCCACCCCACCTCCACCCGGGGACGGGGCCGACCGCCGGAGTACCTTATGGCGTTATCGATCAGGTTTACGAGCACCTCTCCGATCCTCAGCCGGTCGACGTGGACGATGGGCCACCCTTCGGCCAGAGAGATCTCGACCCCCTTCGACCTCGCCATCTCCGAGATCGAACCGAGGGAGTCTCCGACGATCTCTCCGAAGGGGACGTCCTCGGGGGGGTTTGCGACCCGGCCGATCCGAGAAAGCCGGAGGGTGTCCTTCAGGAGGTAGTCCATCTTCTCGACGGCTCCGACGATCATCTCGACGTCGGCGTCGATCTTCTCCTCCTCCCGATCTCTCACGTCCTCCTTCAGAAAGCCGAGAAATCCCTGGATGGTGACGAGAGGTGACCGGAGGTCGTGGGAGACGGTATAGGCGAACCGCTCCATCTCGGCGTTCTTCGCCTCCAGCTCTCGGGTCCTCTCAGCGACCTTCTCCTCCAGCTCGGCGTGGGCCCTCTGGAGCATCTCCTCCGCCCGCTTCCACTCCGTAACGTCCCTGATCGACTCGATGGCGCCAGCGATCCTTCCCTCATCGTCCAAGAGGAGGGACGCCGTCCCCCAGAGGTAGGCGCCCTTTCCTCCGTAAAGGGCGGGGACGAATACCTCGCCGAATATGACGTTCTTCCCTCGTACGAGACGGTCATATTGGACCATCAACCCTTCATCTTCTGAAAAGATCAGATCGACGAGGATGGGCCTCTTAAATCCGTAGAAGGGCTCTGCATAGGCATAATCGCCCTCCCCGACGATCTCCTCCTTTCGGACGCCCGTCATCCCCTCGATCGCCCTGTTCCACGCGATCACCCTTCTATTTTGGTCTATGACGAAGGTGGCGTCCGGAAGGAAGTCTATGATCTCCTGAAGCTGCTTGTGGGCACGGCGGAGCTGGTCATCCATCTTTTTCTGCTCAGTGATGTCCTGGCCCACCGACTGGAACTCGACGAGCTCTCCCGACTCGTCGAAGATCGCCCGGTCGGTCCACCGCTGCCATCGAACCAGCCCGCCCGGGAGGATGGCCCTGTGCTCGTAGCTGGTTAGAGGATCTTCCACGGAGAGGGACGAGAACTTCTGGTGGACCATCTCCTGATCCTCCTCCGGGATCAGGTCCATGAAGGTCTCCCCCATCAGCTCCCGGCGGGTCTTGCCGAAGTAGCGGCAGTAGGCGTCGTTCGTGAAGGTGATGGTCCCGTCGGGCCGGAAGCGGCAGATGAGGTCGGTCTGGTCCTCGACGAGGGTCCGATAGAACCTTTCGCTACCCCTCAGGGCCTCCTCCATCTCCCTCCTCTCGGAGATGTCCACGACGATCCCCCTCAGCCCCGAAGGGCGGCCGTCCCGGATTATGGGGGCGGTGTGGACGAGGGCAGGGAAGGTGCTGCCGTCCTTTCTCTTCATCAAAAACTCGTACACAGGAGATGATCCGCCCAAGGCGAGCCGGAGGATCTCCTGCAGATCATCGGGATCGTCGGTCGCGATCACGTCAAATACAGTCAGGCCCTCCATGAGGTCTTCGGGGGAGTATCCGAATACCTCCAGGCCCCTCTTGTTTGAAAAGGTGATCCGGCCCGTCGGATCAAGCTCAAAGATGGTCAGAGGGAGGAGGTCCACCAGCTCCTTATATCTGCTCCCGCTCTCCTCCAGCTCCGCCTCCACCCGTCTCCAGCCCACCGCCGTCCGGATTCGATGAGCGAGATCTGCCGGGATCGCCCTGCCGTCCTCACCCCTGATGGAGTATTCTGCCCCGCCTTTCAGGGCCTCGGAGACCTCCTCCTCGCCGTCGACGAGAAGGATGAAGGGAATCTTTGGATCTCGGGCGCGGACCGTCTTCAGAAGGGCGATGCCGTCAATTACTGGCATGGCATGTTCGGAGACTACCACGTCGTAGAAGGCGCTTTCCATCTTTTCCAACGCTTCTACCGCTGACCTGGCCGTCTCTACTTCCGTATCGACGAACTTAGAATTTTCGAGTTCTTTCCCGACGAACAGTGCCCGGATGGCGCCCCGCCTTCGCGGTGGGCTTTTTTTATTAAATTCCAACCTGACGACTCCCCCAACTGATTTTGTGCCTGTACTCTTCGCCCTCTGGCGCCGCCTCATCACTGTAGGATGAATTAGATTTAGCATTTAGCATATAAAGATGACTTTAAACATTTAAATACCCAATATGGAATCAGGTTTTTGCCGCCCATCGAAAATAGGAAAAAATTAAGTTTTGAGTTGAGAGATTCCAGATCCCGACGACTCTCGTCAAGTTTCGATCAGGGAGGGAAATCCCTCTTCTGGCACAAGAACTTTCTCTTCGTTCCCGCCGGGAACCTCTTCTAAGGTGAGAGTCCACTGTGAGTAAAGTATCTGGCTGCCATCTATTTCGGTTTCGAAGGGCAGAGGGCTCTCGGTCCTGTAGAACTCAGGGTCTGAGAACCTGGCGGATTCGTCGTCCCATCGATCTCCGACGGTAAAGTAAAAGTCAAATACCCCATCTTCAATGCCGGTGATCTCGAAGGACTCGCCCTCCCGGACGTAGACCGCGATAATTGGATTTTTATCCGCATCGGTAAGCATTGCGACAGCGTCTCGGGTGACGTTGTCCAAGACAGGGTTGTTGTTCTCCACCACCAGAACGCCGTAGCCGTTCCGTTCCGAGTCCTTGATGAAGGTTCCTGTCTCGGGCCTCTCGTAATCCTGGGCAGTGGCGGATATGCTGGCTACAAAGAGCAAGACGGCAACGCAGAAGCGGGCCGATAGTGTATATCGTTTTCGCATCTTGGATCACTACCTGGAAAAATTATTTCCTGGCTCTGATGAGAAGTTCTGATATTTATTTTTACTTCAGTTCTCTGAAATCGCGTCCTAGAATATCCTTCGATCCCAGCGCCTTCAGAAAGGGCTGGGTTGAGTCCCGCCCCTTCTTTTCGGGGTTTACGAGAAATACGATCTCATCCTCGGCCACCTTCCTCGATGTGAGCCCCGCCTCCTCTGCAGCCTCCCGGACCCCAAAGCCGAGGTCGGCGCGACCCTCCAAGACTTGAGCCGCAACGGCGGCGTGAGACCGGGCCGCGCCGACGAACTCCACCGACGGGTGGCCCGCCTCCGCCAGGACCTTTCTGAATATCCTGTTCATCTCCGAGTCCCGCGTCCAGCCGAGGACCCTCAGATCCTCGATCCTCTCAAGGTCGAGAAGTTCGGGATCTTTGGCCATGATCACCAGGTCTCGGCGGTAGCCGCCGACGGGCTCGAGGACCGCCTCGTCCCAGACGGGCTCTGAGCCAGCAGACCGCGAGACGACGGCGACGTCTGCGACGCCGTCCATCGCGGATATGGCGCCCCGCCTGCTCCCGGGGGAGACGACCCTGATCTCGAAGGGCAGGGCAGCGGCGAGGATTTCGAGCTTCGGGCAGTCCTCCCCCTCGACGAGGAGGGCCGCCTCCGGGGCGTTCCCGAAGAGATGAACCAGTACCTCATCCCCTCGCTCCAGGTGCTCGACCCTGTCGGGGATGTCGATGAAGCCGTCGGCCAGGGCGAGGGTGGTGATGGAGCCGCTCCCCTTGTCGACGGGACGGACCCAGCCTCCTGCGACCGCCACCGTCAGCATCTGCCTCCTTCCCTCGGACCGGACCGGCTTTGCGAGCCGCCCTCTGGCCCTGGGCGCCAGATGCTCAGTCCCCACCGCCTTTCTGATGGCCGGCGCCGCCAGCTGGCCGAAGACGGTGAGGGCGCTGGTGGGGTATCCGGGAAGGCCGATGAGGGGCTTTCCTCCGACGGTCCCGAAGAGGGTTGGCTTTCCCGGCTTGAAGTTGATCCCGTGAAATTTTATCTCACCGAGCTCCTCGACGACTCGATAGACCATGTCCCCGATCCCCGCCGAGGTGGACCCGCTGACGAGGACCAGGTCGGACTCTTCGGCCATGGCAAGGAGCCCCTCGGCCATGGCGTCGGGGTCGTCGGGGAGGATCCCGAAGACGATGGGGGTGCCACCGCACTCCTCCACGGCCGCCGCGATCGAATAGGAGTTTACGTCGTAGATCGCACCAGGGACCAAACTCGCGCCGGGAGGGACGAGCTCGTCTCCCGATGAGGCGACGGCGACCCGGAGGGACCGGACCTTCACCTCCTTTCGGCCCACCGCCGCCAAGAGGCCGACCTCCCGGGCCGAGAGCCTCCTTCCGGGGAGGAGGACCGTCTCGCCGAAGGCGACGTCCCCCCCGGCCCGGTGGGTGTTCTCGCCGACGTGGACAGGCCGCCTGATGAAGAGAGACGAGCCCTCGACCTCGGCGTGCTCCACCATGACGACGCTGTCCGCCCCTCCGGGCATCATCGAGCCGGTGGAGACCTCGGCGGCCTCCCCCTCGCCCACCACGAGGCCCGGCCTCTTTCCCATGGGGACGACGCCTACGAGGTCGAAGGCGACGGGCCGGTCCTCCCTCGCCTCCAGGGTCTCAGCGGACCGGAGGGCGAAGCCGTCCATCGCCGCCCGGTCAAAGCCGGGGACGTCGATTTTGGAGACGACCCTCTCGTCCAGGACCCGGCCCGCGGCCTCCTCCAGGGGGACGATCTTTTGACCCGCCTTCGGCGCGGCGCCGAGGACGATCCGTCTCGCCTCGTCGAGGGAGAGGAGGGTGTGAAACTCCTTCTGCATGGTCATCGGTCTTTTGGCAGCCGATATAAAATTTGGCCAGGCTTCAGACTCTCGCCACCCTTCGCCTCAGAAGGTGGTCTGCGAGGGCGAGGGCCACCATAGCCTCCGCCACGGGGACGATCCTCGGCGGGATGGCGGGGTCGTGTCTTCCTCCGATCTCGATCTCGATGGCCTCGCCCGTCGAGAGGTCCACAGTCCTCTGGACCCTCGATATGGAGGGGGTGGGCTTCACCGAGATCCTGCAGACTATGGGCGCCCCCGTCGATATCC
>CAZHAO010000032.1:0-13087 GCA_964530375.1 uncultured Methanotrichaceae archaeon | reverse complement strand
GAATGCATTACAAGGTATTAAATGTTGCTATGTTATTTTGGAACTTAAACACTAGGGTCATTATGCTCAGTATCAGTGGCGTTTTTGCGAACTCCTGAAGATCCTGATCGTCCTTCATCGCCATTCTTAGAGAATCCAGTTCCGGGCTCAGTCTTTCTAGATAGCCATCGATCTGCTCAGGAGTCAAGGGCTTCAGGAGGACCGCCCTCTCTAGCTTGAGCTTTGAGTCAAGAGCCTCGTACTCCTCCTTCCGACAGCAGACCACCAGCGGGACAAAGTGCTCATCGAGAAAGCCGTTGATCGCCTCGATGCAATCGTCCCTTCGTTCCGGGGCGACCTCGTCCAGGCCGTCGAGGAGAAGGAAAAGTGAGTCGTTCTCGACCCAGGAGGCTGCGATCTTCTTTGGGATGTTGTACTTGGCCCTCAGCTCCTCAAACAACCAGTCGGCGATGGTCTGCTTTGAGTCGGTCCAGGAGGATAGGTTGAATACCACGGGGATCTTCTCGGAGGGATCTTTCTCGGCCCGGTCGATCATCTCCCTCGCCAGCTCCAGCAGGGTGGTCGTCTTACCGGCCCCCGGCTCTCCCAGGATGAGGAGGGACCGGCCGACCCTCTCGAAGACGTCGGAGATCTTTGTTCCCGGCGGGAGGACGCAGTCCGCCCGGTCCGGGGTCCGCAGGATCACGTCCCAGGGGCGCTCGGCGACGGCGTCTCTTCGCTCCTCCAGGCCCAGCTCGATCCGTGCCTCCTCGTGAAGGGAGCTCTCCAGCACGCCCTTCACCCAGAAGTCCCGCACGCGATTGAGCATCAACTGTCGGTTGAAGGCGTCGCGGGCGGCCATCTCCTTTTCTGACGGCTGGAAGATGGGTAGTCTACCTATAACGAGTTGTTATGGACGAAAACCGCAACAGTAGGCCTAATCCAACATGATGGCACGTATGAGAGCCAATCTGATGCAATCGACCTCCTTATGTCGCCCATGTGATCTGAGATGGTGAGATCAACTCAGTTGCGGTGGACTACCGGAAGATGGGCTTCTCAGAAACTCGGGACGACCCGAGAAAGGCAGCCAGAGCGAGCAGAAAACCTACCGCCTGCTCGTAGGGTATGTCCCCACTCTTGCCGTACTGGCTAAATCCCCAAATGACGAAAACAAAGCAGGCTAAGACGGAGATGAATTGCGATAAGGTGCGGCGAGATATGGGGAGCACGCAGATATTTAGGTTATAAAGCTTCTAAAAGTTTTCTCTCCTTTCTGATTTTTGGCCCCGCCAGCCCGCACATTTTCTTGGCCTCTCATCCACCGGCGCCGACGGGGTGCTTCAGCCGGGAAGACCCGCGAGATGCGCCAGAAAGAATTTTGGTGGATGGCCTGATGAGAGGGAGGCTCACTCGGCGATGTACTCTGTGATCTTCGTCTGGGCGAGACGGCAGACCTCGCCGGGGATCTCGATGGGGTAGACCCCGGTGAGACAGCCCATGCAGAGGTTCTCCCTGGGGATTCCGATCGCCCTCACCAGCCCCTCGTGGCTTATGTAGCCGAGGGAGTCGGCGTTGATCACCGCCTCGACCCCGGCCACAGTCTTGTGGGCCGCGATCAGCTCCTCCCTGGTGGCCATGTCTATCCCCAGGTAGCAGGGCGCCATGATGGGGGGGCTCCCGATCCTCACGTGAACCTCCTTCGCTCCGGTGGACCTCACCATGTCCACGATCCGCCGGCTGGTCGTCCCTCGCACAATGCTGTCGTCGACCAAGATGATTCTGTTCCCCTCGATGTTGGGTCGGATGGTGTTCATCTTCAGCCTCACCGCGATCTCCCTCAGCTCCTGGCCGGGCATGATGAAGGTCCTGCCGATGTACCGGTTCTTCATCAGACACTCCCGGTACTTGATGTTCGACCTCTGATGGTACCCGATGGCGAAGGTTATCCCCGAATCGGGGACCGGGGTCACCGTGTCCGCGTCCGACGGATGCTCCTCGGCCAGGATCGATCCGATCTTGACCCGAACATCGTAGACGAGCCTCCCGTCCATGATGCTGTCAGGCCGGGCGAAGTAGATGTACTCAAAGACGCAGTGAGCCGTGCACTGGTTGTGAGAGAGCTGATAAAACCGGACGTCCCCGTCCCTCGCGATCACCATCTCGCCGGGCCGGACGTCTCTAACGAGCGTCCCGTTGAGGGTGTCGATGGCGGAGCTCTCGGAGGCTATGATCACGTCAGCGTCGGTCTTCCCGACGCATAGAGGTTTGATCCCCAGGGGATCCCTGACCGCTATGACCGCATTTCCCAAAAGGAGAACGATGGAATAGGACCCGACGGCCTTTCGCATGATCATCCTGACCGCCTCGGCGGGGTCCTCCCGCTCTCGCATCGCCCTTACGAAAAGGCGGGCCATCACCTCGGTGTCGGAGGTGGAGTGAAATACCTCCCCCTCGGCCTCCAGCTCCTCTTTTAGCTTTCCGGAGTTGACGAGGTTGCCGTTGTGGGCTATGGCCACCGAGCTGTCCTTGTACTTGACTAAAATAGGCTGGCTGTTCTTGAGGGCCGACTCGCCGGTGGTGGAGTATCGGACGTGGCCGATCCCCGCCGGCCCCTCC
Organism: uncultured Methanotrichaceae archaeon; assembly: GCA_964530375.1. Taxonomy (GTDB): domain Archaea; phylum Halobacteriota; class Methanosarcinia; order Methanotrichales; family Methanotrichaceae; genus Methanocrinis. Next base: position 10,489 of record CAZHAO010000032.1, on the reverse strand, counting down.
AGGGCGTCTATCCGATCATTGCCGAAGACCTCGGCGACGAGGCCCATGGCCTTATGGGTTCGGACGACCTTCCCATCGTAGACGGAGATGCCGGCGGACTCCTGGCCCCGATGCTGCAGGGCGTAGAGGGCGTAGTAGATCGATTTGGCCACGTTGCGACAAGGATCCTCTGAGGAGATCCCCACCACGCCGCACTTGTCCTGCAACCCGGACCTCCGCTCAGTTGCCGCCGTGGTTGCTGCTGTATTTCTGCCAGACGTAGCCCCGGAGCCTCTTGGACCTGCCGAAGCCGCAGGATGCACAGGTCTTGGTATGGAAGTTGAAGGATACCTTGCCACAGCGACGACACTTAACGTGCGTCTTCTTCTGGCGTCTTCCCATCGATGGGGTGCCTTTCGTCATTTATAAAACCTCACGGTGAAATATAAACTACGTTATCTCCTCGGACTACGACCGTTCCGAGCCTCTTGGGATCTTCTCCCTCTTTGATCTCCTCGGTGTTTTCGAGCACCAGGTTCATGTGGATGTCGTAACCCTGAAGCTCTCCCCGAAACGCCCTTCCGTCCTTGAGCTTGACTATTACGGGCCCGTTCAGCGATTCATTTAAAATATCAAGGGGTCTCTGAGACATCGGCCTCTCTCCAGTCGCAAGACAAAAGCTACCTTGCGAGACTTGCACGTTGCGTATTTAAACTTGTCGGGGAATAGGGACATCATGAAAATCAAATCCAGGCACCACCTCAAGGGGAGCGAGTCGAAGAAGATCCTCAAGATGATTGAGCCGTTCCTGGAAGAGCCCGAAGCCCTGCGAGGCCTATCTCTGGAGGTCGCCGAAACGGACGGCGACTTCAACCTGATCCTTCTGGGAGGAAGGCCCGTCTTCATGATGGTGGAGGATAGGCCCTTCTTCACCGTCCGGGGCGCCCTCGAGTTCGCGCCGAAGAGGAAGATGGTGATCGTGGACTCCGGTGCCGTCAGCTTCATCGTAAACGGCGCGGACGTGATGGCCCCCGGGATCGTGGAGGCAGACCCCGAGATCGTCCCAGGGGACCCCGTGGTGGTGGTCGAGGAGAGGCACCGAAAGCCTCTCGCCGTCGGGGTCGCCCTCCTCCCCGGCCCCGAGATGCGGGGGTCAGGGAAGGCGGTCAAGTCGGTCCACCACGTCGGCGACGACCTTTGGGACGTGAGCGGATGATTCTTTTCTGCTAAAAATAAATCAAAGGAATTGGCGCGCTCCTTGCTGGAAGATTCTCTCGAAAGGATGTTATACCTCCGAGAATAAAGGCGATATTCATGTACGAAGATATAGGCACCTTGATAGGGAGGGGTTTTGAGACCTGGAAGCGGAACCTGAACCTGGCCGTCCCCTTCGTCCTCATGATCGCTGCGATCATGCTTTTGGCCGTGGTCATGGTGTTTCTGGCGTTTTATCCTCTGATCACCGCATCGCCTGACGTCTTATCCACCGCAGGCGACGTCGAAGATCCAGAGCAGCTGATGGAGCTCTTATCGAGCGTGACGAACGCAGGACTTATGGCAGCCGTCGTTCTTCTCGGCATCCTGGCGATCTTCCTTTCGAGCTCCTTTTTTACGGCCGGCGCCATCGGGATGGCAAAAGAGGCTACCGTCGACGGCAAGACCACCCTGAAGGATATGACGGCCTCGGGGAGGCGGCACTTTCTCAGCCTCTTTCTGGCGGAAGTCCTGACTACCATCATCGTCTTCGCCGGATTCGTCCTCCTCACCTTACCGTTCCTCTCAGATGTCGTCGCCGTCTTAGAGGCGAACGATCCCGAATTCGGGCCCCTCGTCCTCTGGATAATCCTGGCCGTAGCCTACGGCCTTCTGATATCCATCCTGCTGGCGATGATCCCTTACGCCCTGGTGGTGGAGGGGCTCGGTCCGATCGGCGCGATAAAGGCGGGGATCGGTTTCTTCCTGAAAAATAAGATGGACGTCTTTCTGATCTGGCTCGTGGTGATGGCGGTCTCGATGGCGATCCAGTTTTTGGGAGTGCCCTTTTCCGGATCCGGGGCCGCCAGCGCCATCTTCTCGACCTTGAGCGGGGCGGTGAGCGTCCTGGTGATATCGCCCCTATCCACCGTCTGGTGGACGAGGCTCTACATGACGAGGGCCGGGAAGATCTCAGAGATCGAGGCGGTCGTTCCGGACGAAGAGGTGAAGTACCTGTAGGTACGGAAGTACCCGCATGAGCATCCTTGCGAACTTCAAAAGGAGGAGCGTGGTCGGCCAGACCCTGGTTGCGGGCGTGATCTTCTTTCTCTTCTACACCCTCTACCTCGACTACGCCGGAAGCCCTAGCCTCGGCGAGTCGTTCTTCGCCGCGGCGATCTTCGCCACCAGCTACTTAGTCACCTCGACGATAATCCTCCGCAAAAAGAGCCAGAAGAGAAAGTAGCCGGGACTGTCGGGCCGATCCTCCGCCTTCGTCTGGCTAAGGGGAGCGATTGATCAAGGCCGAACGCCGCTCATCTTCAAGAGGAGCTCCTCGCCGCTCTTGCTCCCCCGGGCGAAGATCAGGTCTTTGGCCAAGAGGGTCACCTTGGGTTTGGGGTTGTAGGTCCATCTGCCCCCCCGCTTTACGGCCAGGACGTACATCCCCGTCTCGGTCTCCAGGTCCAGGTCGCCCAGGGTCTTTCCGTCCATCTCCGCTCCCGGAGCGATCTCGACCCTGGTTATCACCTCGTCCGACTCCCTCATGGCCATGGCCAGGATGGGGTGAGGCTCGATCTCGTGGAGGACGACGTTTGCTATCTTCAGGGCGGCGTCGCTGATGATCTCCGTCGAGACGGCTAAGTGCAGGAGCCCCCGGAGGTTCTCGACGTCGTCGACGTGCTTTGCCGCCTGGAGGACCCAGCGCTGGAGGTCGTACTTCATCTCGTCCATCTCCTGTTCGATCACCTCGACCTCGATCGCCACCTCTTCGTTGTCGAAGAGGACGGCGGTGTAGGCGAGGCCCACCGCCAGCTCCGACCTGTTCTTCATCTCGACGATGATGTCCACAGCCCGATCGAGCTGGCCGATCCCGCTCTCCTGGTAGACCTTCGGAGCGGGGGGTTTGCCCGTCGCCATATCGAGGAAGAGGGGTACGCCCTCGTCATGGCCTCTCGCAAAGAGGATATCTCCGGCTACGATCTCGGTATCGAGCTTTGGATCGCAGATCCAGCTCTCGCCGCGTCTGATGGCGATGACGCTCATCCCGACCTCCGTCTCGAAGGATATGTTGTCGAGGCTTTTGCCCGCCACCTTCGAATCCGCCCCCACCACCGCCCGGGCCACAGTCTCCTCGGCTTGCCGGAGGTCCTTTTTGAGCTCGGAGGGTATCCCCATCTTCAGAAGGACGATGCTGGCGATGTCCCCCGCGGCGTTGGAGACGATCTCCGCCGCCGAGGCGATCTGGAGGACGCCGGAGAGGGCCTCGGCGTCCTCGACGGTTCTGGCGGCGAGCATCGCCGAGATCTGGACGTGGTAGTCGTAGACGTCCATCATCTCCTCGAGCCTTATCACCTCCATCGCCAGGTCTTCGTCGTCGTAGAGGACCGCTGAATATCCCAGATCCACCATCAGCTCGCTGGTGTCCTTCATCTTCACCAGCAGCTCCTTCATGCTTATGGGGCAGTACTCGATCTTCCTCATGCCGCTCTCCATTCATTCTCTTTCCATCGTTGATTAAATAAAAGTGTCGTTGCTCTTAAAGCCTCGGAGCCATAAATATAAGTCGTCTACCATCCTTATTTTTGGTCAGGAGGATATTGAGATGGAGCTTGAGACCGTAAAGCTTGACATCCCCGAGAACTCTAACCTGATTCTTGGCCAGAGCCACTTTATAAAGACAGCAGAAGACCTCTACGAGGCGATGGCAGGAACCGCCCCCAATTCCAAGTTCGGGATCGCCTTCTCCGAGGCGAGCGGCCCCTGTCTCATCCGGTCGGAGGGAAACGACCCGGACCTGATCCGTGCGGCGAAGGAGTGCTCCATCGCCCTCGCGTGCGGCCACACCTTCGTCATCCTGCTCCGGGACGCCTTCCCCATAAACGTCCTGAACGGGGTGAAGGCGGTCCAGGAGGTCTGCAGCATCTTCTGTGCCACCGCCAACCCCGTGGAGGTGGTGGTGGCAAGGACCGAGCAGGGCGGCGGGATCATGGGCGTGGTCGACGGCTCAGCGCCGAAGGGGGTCGAGTCGGAGAAGGACGTGGCCGAGAGGAGAGGGATGCTGAGGATGTTCGGATACAAGCTATGACCAGGATGGATAGGGTCGTCAAGAACGGCAGGGTCTACTTCGATGGTCGGCTCCAGAACGTCGACCTCTGGATGAGGAACGGAAAGATCGCTGCCCTTGGGGGCACCCATCAGGCAGAAGAGACGATCGACGCCCGGGGCAAGATCGTCCTCCCCGGAGCCATCGACCTCCACGTCCACTTCCGGGACCCTGGACTCACCTACAAGGAGGACTGGGAGACGGGCTCGACCTCGGCCGTCGCCGGGGGCGTCACGACCGTCGTCGACCAGCCGAACACCGATCCCCCAACGGTGGACGGCCGCTCTTATCGGATGAAGCTTGAGATCGCCGAGAGGAGGTCTGTCGTCGACTTCGGCCTCAACGGCGGGCCGGGAGAGGTGAAGAGGCTCGCCGCCCTCGGGGCCTCCGCCATCGGCGAGATATTCACCTACGACCACGATGAAGACGAGCTCCGACGAATCCTGGAGGAGACGGCGGAGGCGGGGCTCCTGCCCACGATCCACGCCGAGGACCGAGAGGTGATCCGGGAGAATACGGAGCCCCTGATCGATAGGCTGGACCCTGAGCTCTACTCCCTCGCAAGGCCAAACCGTGCCGAGTCGAAGGCGATCGAGGAGGTCCTGGAGATGGCCGATAGGGCCCACATCTGCCACCTCAGCACCTCCGAGGGGCTGGCCCTCATAAAAGCCGCGAAGAGGAGAGGGAAGCGGGTCAGCTGCGAGGTGACCCCCCACCACCTCCTCTTTTCGAAGAGGGACTGGAGGCGTCAGGGCACCTTCCTCAAGATGAACCCACCCCTCCGGGACTATCGGGACAAGGACGCCCTCTGGGAGGGCCTCCGAGAAGGGGACGTCGACGTCGTCGCCTCAGACCACGCCCCCCACCTTCCCGAGGAGAAGAGGGACGAGATCTGGGACGCGCCCCCGGGGGTCCCCGGCGTCGAGACTATGCTGCCGCTGATGCTCGTGGCCGTCCGGTCCAACCTCATCACCCTCGACCGGATGGTCGACGCCCTCTCCCGGAGGCCCGCCGAGATCTTCGGCCTCGCCTCCAAGGGCGCCATCGCCGTCGGAAAGGACGCGGACCTCGCCATCATCGATCCCCGGGCGGCCTGCGAGATCAGGGCAGACCGGCTCCACAGCGGGGCGGAGTGGACCCCTTACGAGGGGAGGCGCGCTTTGTTCCCAGCGATCACCATGATCCGGGGCGAGGTGGTCTATGCGGACGGGGAGCGGGTCGCAAAGCCTGGCTTCGGGAGGAACATTCCGGGACCGGGGCGGAAGAAAATGGTGATGGCGAGGTCTGAAGATTGAGGCTTAAGCGCGCGAATTCTGGTAAAAGTCTGAGGTGCTTTGTATGAGAGAGGATGCTGAAAGGATGGTGGGAAGGGCCGTCATGGAGTCGATGAAGAGGTCTGTTCAGGCGAGAGAGGTATTCAAGAAGATGCTGGGGGACGTCGCCCTCGACCTGCCTGAGGCCGGGGAGGCCCCCGCGGTGGACGTCATCGACACCCCCGAGGAGGTCGTCGTTTACGTCGACCTTCCGGGAACGAAGAAGGAGCTGATCGACATCGGGGTGACCGAGGACGCCGTGACCGTCAAGGCGAGGTTCGAGCGCCCGACGGGATCTTACATCTCGAGGGAGAGGCCCGAGGGGGAGACGAGCCGCAGGGTCAAGCTCGCCGCCGAGGTGAAGCCGGAGCAGGTGAAGGCCAGGTACGAGGACGGGGTCTTGGTCGTCCGCCTCCCCAAGCTGATCGTGGTGAAGCCCACCTCGGTCCCCATCGAGTAGAGAACGGACGAAATGATCGAAAATCTGAGGCTGCGGCGAGCTCACCTCTCGCTCGCCATCACCTCTTTTGTCACCACCCGATAGGTGTAGTCTATCGTCGCTTCCTCCCGGGGCGGGATTTCGAGCTCCCACTCCAGCCCCGTCGCCGTAGTCTCCTTCGGCTCGGGGACTGCAGAGACCATTTCCGCCTTCATGGGCTTGGTGTCCGAGACCTCCGCGGTGGCGGACCGATCGAGGTTGCTCTTGAGGCTGAGGTGATAGGTCCAGGTCTCCGTCGTCACCTTCATCGCCGTGGTCGCGTTTCCGGCTCCGGGAACCGTGACTATCTCCTCGGAAGAGGTGTAGTTGGAAAGCTTTCTCTCGACCTCCAGGTCTGCCGAGGACCCGACGTCGATCTCCGCCTCGGTCCCGGTGGGGGTGAAGGGGATCTTTACCTGCGAGACGTACTCGCCGTTCTTGTAGAGGAGGGCACTTCCTGCGGGCCAGGGGTCCTTCATGGTGTTGTTAGCCTTGACGACCTCGGTCACCGGCCCCTCATTCTGGAGGTAAGCTTCCCAGACGTAGCTCCTCGTTAGGGGGGCGGCCTCCTCGAAGAGGGGGAATCCCACCTCCTTGTCCATCTCCAGGTCTTTCCGGCCGTCCAGCTCGTAGATGTAGAGGGTCTCCAGCTCCCCGGTGGCGGTCGCAGGGGCTCCCTTGGGGGCGTACGCCATCGGCGCGGCCTCTTCGGCAGCTGCATAATCGACCATAGCCGCCTCTCTATAGAGGGCCACCGGCTCCGCCTGGGGCGGGCCCGATACGAGCTTCAGCCTGACCCCCTCCAGGTCCTCGCCGAAGTTGTTTGCCACCACCGCCTGGGCCGATACCAGGACCGTCTCCTCCTCCAGGTGGACGGAGTAGCTGGGCGTCCATTGGCCGGCGCTGGGCATCAGGTAGACGAGCTCGAACTCCTGGAGTCCAGGGGACGAGACGTTGAGGGTGTACTCGGGATCTGCGTCGTAGACGACCATCTCGACGGTGGCGTTGGTGACGGAAAACCGAACGGACTCCATATTCACCGACGGAGGCAGGTCCAGGACGAGCTGGTGGACGCCCTCCGTCATCTCCATCTCCCCCGTCCTCTTCACCGTGGCGAGGCCGTCGGGATAGATCGTCACCGAGTCGACGGGAAGGCTGATGATGGTGATCGCCTCGATCTCGCCCGAGCCGTCATCGGCGGCTCCAGCAAAAGGGAGGGCCAGGATCAGCACTAGAAAAGCCAAAATCTTCTTCATGATCGATACCCCATATCTGCCTTAAGTGTATACACCGCCTTATTATATTATCCTTTTCCGAACCCACCAGTCCCAATCTTGTTGGCGGCGTCGCAACGCTTATATCGGTATATCGAACCTCCCCCCCCTGAGTCGTACGGTGATGTTCTCATGTTCCTGGACTTCTGGAGAGATGTCGAGTCGCTCTTGCGCGACGCCATGGATCGATGCGGGTTTATGCTGCCCGAGACCGAGGCCAAGATCAACGGAAACGATCTTCTGCTGGAGACGAGCCCCCACGCCGACCTCGCCTCCACCATATCCTTCAGGCTTGCGCCCCTTCTCAAGAAAAACCCCGCAAAGATCTCCCAGCAGCTGAAAGAGGCGATCGTCACCGACGAGAACGGCACCGTGGACCGTGTCGAGGCGATGGGGCCTTATCTGAACTTCTTCGCCAGCCGCCGGTTCCTCGATTCGGCCGTCCGGGAGGCTGAGGGCGATCGATGCTGGACCGGATCTTTGGTCGGGAGGGTGATCGTCGAGCACACCTCCGCCAACCCCAACGGCCCCCTCCACGTCGGCCACATAAGAAACTCCGTCATCGGAGACACCCTGGTGCGGATCCTCCTCCGGGCGGGCTGCGATGTAGAGGCCCAGTACTACGTCAACGACATGGGCCGGCAGATCGCCATCGTAGTCTGGGGATGCTGCCGGTATCCCCTCGACGACTCGAAGGCCGACCACGCCATAGCCAAGGTCTACATCCAGGCGAACAAGGACCTGGCGGCAGAGCCGGAGCTGAAGGCGGGGGTCGACCGGCTGATGCAGCTCTACGAGTTCGGCGACCCCGATACGGCGGCGAAGTTCAAGGCGGCGGTGGACTATGCCCTATCCGGGATCGAGGAGACCCTGAGGAGGCTACACATCTCCCACGACTCCTACCATTGGGAGGGGGAGTTCGTCCGGGACGGGTCGACGGCAGAGGTGGTGAAGGCCCTGGAGTCGACGGGTCTGACCGAATGGGATGAGGGCTCCCTCCAGCTCGACCTGTCGGGCGAGGGGTTCGAGAAGAAGCTGGTATTGAAGAGGTCTGACGGGACCTCCCTTTACACCACAAGAGACCTGGCGTACCATAAGTGGAAGGCCGAGAGGTCCGACCGGATGATCGACGTCCTCGGGGCCGACCACAAGCTCATATCGAGCCAGCTTGTGGCCGCCCTCCGGCTGATGGGGGTCCGGGAGCCTGAGATCGTAATCTTCGAGTTCGTATCCCTCCCCACCGGCTCCATGAGCACCAGAAAGGGGAAGTTCATCTCCACCGACGAGCTCCTCGATGAGGTGGAGGCCCAGGCTTATAAAGAGGTGACAGCTCGAAGGCCCGAGGAGTCCGAGGATTTCAGGCGGGCGGTGGCAAAAGACGTCGCCCTCGGTGCCGTCAGGTACGACGTCGTCAAGGTCTCGCCGGACAAGGCCACCGTCTTCGACTGGAAGGCGGCTCTCGACTTCGAGAAGCTCTCGGCCCCCTTCATCCAGTACTCTCACGCGAGGGCATGCAGCATCCTCGATAAGGCGGGCGACTTCGGCGAGTTCGACCCCCGGCTTCTCACGGCACCCGAGGAGGTCGATCTGATCAAGAAGATATCCTCGTTCGATCTATCCGTCGAGGTGGCGGCGCAGGAGCTGAAGCCCCACATGCTCGCCACCTACGCCCGGGAGCTGGCCGAGACCTTCAACCAGTTCTATCGGTCCAGCCCCGTCCTGGAGGCGGACCCGGGCGTCCGGGAGGCGAGGCTCGCCCTGGTCAAGGCGGCCCGAAACTGCCTGCGGGCGACGCTGGAAACCCTGGGGATACCGGCCCTGGAGTCGATGTGAATAAAGGCAGCATCCCCTGAAAATCGGGATAATGAAACTTCAGAGGAGGGGACGTTCCTACGATGCGCCCTTCCGTCTCCTTCACGATCCGATCTCATTAAAACGAGTTCGGGGGAGGAGGCGAAGGCCTCACCCCCCCGTTTTTCCTCGATATATATTCGAAGTCTGATTTAAGTCCTGAGCCTCAGGACGAGGACCGCCCCCAGAAGGCCCGTGACGGCGAAGAGGGCCTCGAAGCCCGGCTGCTTCTCTGGCTCAGCCTCGGCCTCTGTCTCCTTCTCCTCTTCGGCCTCGGCGGCTGCGGGCTCTGCTGCCGCCTCTTCGTCCACCTCGGCCTCAGGCTCGGCGACGACCACTTCTTCCTCGTCTTCAAGTCCCTGGCCCGTCCCCTGGGCCTCTTCCTTCATCTCGGGGTTCTCGATCCCGGTTCCAGCCTCGTGAATCCCCTTCGGTCCCGCATCCTCGCCGCCCGAGGCGAGAGCCGCCGAGCAGAGGAAGGCGAGGACCAAAAGCGACGCCAATATCTTCTTCATGGACAATGCCCTCCTATCGGTTTGGCGGGATGGCTGCCTCCCCGCTATTTATAGATATTCGCATCAGAAGAAGACATTTCATCTTTGAGATCGAATCGAGACTCCGGCGATCGAGGCGATAAACGCGGATAACCGATCAAGGCGCATCCTTTTGGCTTTTCGTCGAATTTCTGGCGCCTTCTACCTCTTCAGCCTCGCTTTGAGGGAGATCGACGTTAAACGCCGTCTGGTGGGGGCTTGGGACCGCCCTCATTGCAGCCCTGGGCGTGATCTTCTTCAAAGACCCCGTGACCCTGGAGAGGCTCTTCGCGCTGATCTGCATCATCGCCGGGGTGGTGGGTCTCCATCTGACAGGAACTGTCCATTGAAGCTTATTCGAGAAAACAGGAAAAAGGGACCGATGGGAGCTCTTTGGAACCCGCGATGAGAGACGGTGCTGGCGAAGGGTTCATCGACCCCAGAAGGGGTCTTTGCTCCTCTTGATCTCCAGAAACTTTTCCAGAGCATCACGCTCGTCCTCGGAGAACCTCTGCTTCAGCTCGGTCTCGATGATCTTGACGTGCTTCTCGGGGATGTTGACGTGAAGGATCTCGCCCTCGTGGATCTGGCGGCCGACGGTGGGGCCGTCGATGGAGACCGCCACCTCTTTTCCGACGGTGGCGGATCCGACGTTCTCGCCGCTCATCTGAACCCCCTTCACCGTCCCGATGACAGCGCCGTCCTCTCTCATCAGGGTGACGCCGTTGGTGATCTGGCCCCCCACCACCTGGACCCCGACG
>CAZHAO010000031.1:0-13283 GCA_964530375.1 uncultured Methanotrichaceae archaeon | reverse complement strand
CTGATCAGGGCCTTTGAGGCCGTGATCTGGGCCTGGGCCTGGATCGAGATCGGCCAGGGCCTGGAGATTCTGATCCGCGAGAGGATTCCCTAGTCGCGGCAAAAATCCCGACTTAACGACTCGATCTCCCGGTCAGAAGTTGACCTCGATCGCCCTGCCCTGCAAGATGTCCTCCTCGCTGACCTCTACTTCTTTTGCTTCTCCTCCGGCCTCCTCCTGTAGCGGCCCCAGCAAGTAGGATCCAACCGAATGCGTCCCGTACACTTCTTCGGTGGAGTAGGGAACGGTTAGCTCGTAGCGCCCGTCCACGGGCATTGCCGAGTTGTAATACTGGAAATGTCTTCCCTGATTTGACGTCATCTCCAGTATCACTCCCATGGGCTTATCGTAGGGGGAGGTTCCGGTGATCTTTGCGCCAGGGACGTACTCGAAGACCTTAACCTCTTTGACCGGGAAGGTCAGGCCTTTAGAGGTCTTCGACTCGTAGAGCAGGCGGAAATGGCCCAGGTTTGAGCAATCGCGGAGGTGGAGCCTCGCCAGGACAGTTCTCAGAAACCTCGGTGAGTGTTCAAAGTTGACCGTATCGGAATCTGCAGAGATCTGGACGTAGCTTCCAGGATCTTCGTCGATCCAGCGAGCGATGGCTGGTAGCTTCGTGTAGACCATCTTATCGTCGGTCATTACGTATCGGACGTCTCTTTCCTCTGCTATGGTCAGGGCCTTCTCCTCTTCTTCTGCGAGGAAGAAATCGGCGGCGTCTTTCGCCCCCACCTGGAAGTTGTTGGCCACCACCGGTCGTCTCGATTGATAAAGGATCCAGTTGCCGTAGTCCCACCAGCTCAAAACGCAGTACTCTCCGGGCCGGACCGGTCGCTCGAACCCCTCGATAGGTGGTGTGTTCTCGCCGAGCCAGGCAAGGGTCTCGTTCCAGTCTCCAGCCGTGATCTCCGGCCTGTAATCGGCTATTTGGGGAATGCCGACCAGGGCGGGGATCAGAAGGACCAGCAGGAAAACCCCGATTCCAACATCGACCACCTCAGAATCGACCTTTTGAAAACGGGACGCGGCTCTGATCCGTTCCGCCCCCCAGAAGAAGAGAAATGCGACCAAAACCGATCCGCTGATAGAGAAGAGGTACAAAAACCGGACCTGAAACACCATCAGAGCCGCGGCAAAGACAGCCCAGACGAGAAACAGCAGCTGATCTTTCCTGAACCCTTCCCGCCGAACGCTTTGGGTCATGATGATGAACCCCACGAGGGCGAAGGCTAGTTCCATGGTGCGCAGAGAGACAGGATCGTAAACTCTGAATAATGGCGAGGCCTCTTCCACACCTACCCTTGCCAGGTCGCCTCCAAAGAAGTAGCGAACTCCGGCCCACAGGGTCGAGTGGAGCCCCCGGGTCAAGCTGGAGGCGTAGCTGAGGATCGAGGCGACGTAGGCGAAGACTACGGCTATGGGGATGAAGGCCTGCCAAGGTATTCTTTTTTTGACGAAGAGACACGAAAGGGCATACAGGAACAAGAGGGTGATGACGGCGCCGAGGGAGAACAAAAAGGACGGAAGGAGCCAATGATCGTTCCAAAACGGGAGCATCAGGACGAGAGCGACCCCAAAGGCCGTCATGAGGGGAAAGACGGTCTTCTCAGAGGATCTTCCGTCCTTCAGATCCAGGGCGATCTGGATCACGGCGTAGACTAGGACCGCCCCCATGTAAGCCGGTGCCCCCAGCCACGTATAAGCTGCAGCTGCCATCAAAACACCCGCAGGGACCGCGAACTTTGGCCATCGGTCCCTCTCGGTCAGACCGTAGGCCAGGAGGAGGATCGCCCCCACAGTAAGAAGCAGCTCCAGCGAATCATGGTCGGGCAATCCGAATATTGTTCTTGCGATGTGTTTTGGATCGATCGCCAAAATGAAGGCCGAGAGAAGTGCTACCTTCATCCCGAAGAGCTTCTTTGCCAGGAGGTACAGGAGGAGGATCATCAATGATCCCACTATTGGAGAGATGACGGCGCCCGCAATATCCGCAGCCCGAGGTGATCCTCCGAGGAGAAGGGAGAATGCCGCTACCATCTGATCAAAGAGGGGTGGCCACGTCAGCTCCAGGCCGTGGGGATGGTTGATGTGGGAATCAAACCATAGCGTCTGGGGAAAGTTCTCGACGGTGTAAAGAATTCTTCGCATGTGATAGAAGGAGTCGTAACTGTAAAAGACGATCTCTCCATCGATGAGGGCGTTTCTTGCTGTAACCACCCTCAGTATGAGGCCCAGTAAGACGGCTGCCAAGATCCCATAAAGCTCGTGAGTTCTCTTCCTGTCCATGGCTGATCAGAAGATCATACACTAAATCCTTCCCCATATATTTTCCGATTGGGACCAAACTTGGATTGGGAAGAAGTGGGCAATATAGCGATACTGAAGGGGTCTCTCGTACCCCGGGCCGCAGCCGTCCGCGAGCATCGGAGAGAACTTACAGCAAAAATTATGGAACAATTTCCTCAACTGCTGGAGATATGCAGAAAAGCTTATCTGAAGCGGCTTCAGTCTTCGTTTGTGCCACTTGTCAGCCTGATCATACCCACGAGAGACGAGGAGGGGACGATCGGAGAGTGCGTCCAGAGGTCGATAACGGTCTTCGACCAAATGGGGATCGAGGGCGAGGTGATCGTCGCGGACAGCTCCACCGGCTCGACGCCAGAGATCGCCCGCACTCTCGGCGCGATGGTGATCAGGCCGGAGAGGCTCGGATACGGCAACGCATATCTGGCAGGCTTTGAGGAGGCTCAGGGCAGATTCATAGTCATCATGGACGGAGATCTCACATATGATCCCCTGGAGATGCCAAAGTTCATAGAGCTTCTCGAAAGCGGAAAGGCGGACTTCGTCATCGGGACCAGGCTTAAGGGCAAGATCAAAAAGGGGGCTATGCCGGCCCTTCACAGGTACATTGGTAACCCCCTTCTAACCTGGATGCTCAACCTCCTCTTCGGGGCCGGGATATCGGATTCGCACTGCGGCATGAGGGCCATGACCAGAGACGCCCTGGACAGTCTTAACCTCCGAGCGGGCGGGATGGAGTTCGCCTCCGAGATGGTGATAGAGGCCTCGCGAAAGAAGCTCAGGATAAAAGAGGTTCCCATAACCTACCATCCGCGAAAGGGGGCCTCGAAGCTTCGATCCTTCTCTGACGGCTGGAGGCACGTGAGGTTCATGATGCTTTACCGGCCCGGGCCCTTCCTCCTCATTCCGGGGTCGGTGGCCATCGTCTCAGGCCTCGCCCTGACCCTCTTCGTCCTGATGCAGGGCTCCAGCCAAGATCTGAGGACACATTCTCTGATCCTCGGGAGCATGCTGCTGATAGTTGGGTACCAGACCCTCCTTTCGGGCCTTTACGTCGGAGCCTTCGGCAGATCCTACGGCGCCGAAGGAGGAGGGGGTCTGGCCGGGAGGCTGATGGACTACCACTCCCTCGAGAAGGAGCTGATAGTGGGGATGGCCTTTCTGGCCGGGGGCGTTCTCCTCGGCCTGGACGTGATCTTCGGCTGGGTTGGGGCCGGATACGGAAATCTTCAGGAGGTGCAGAAGTCGGTGCTGGCGATGGTCCTCACCATCATGGGGATACAGACTATATTCTCTGCGATCTTTATAAGCCTGCTACTGCTGAGATCAGAGAACGAGAACGGTCATCGATAGATCAGGGGATCTCTTAATAGCGATTAACGGGGCTCCATCAATATGAAGATCGCCTATCTCCACGACGTGATCTACCCCTTCGTAAAGGGCGGCGCCGAGAAGAGGGTCTGGGAGCTGGCCCGAAGCCTGACGTCCAGGGGCCATGAGGTCCACATCTTCGGGATGAAGCTCTGGGACGGCGATGACGTCGTCGAAAGGGACGGCGTCCTCCTTCACGCCGTCTGCGATCCCCTGAACCTTTACGTCGACGGGAAAAGGTCGATCGGAGCGGCGATCCGCTTCTCATCGAAGCTCCTCCTCTCGTTTCGAGGGGACTATGACGTCATCGACGCTCAGCAGTTCCCCTACCTCCCCTGCTATTCGGCCAAGGTTCATTCGATGCTTCGAGGGACTCCCCTCGTCATAACCTGGCACGAGGTCTGGGGGGGTTACTGGCGGGAGTACCTTGGAAAAAAGGGCCTCTTGGGGATGATGGTGGAGAGGGGCGTCGCGAGGCTCCCCGAGATGATAATCCCCGTATCGGAACGGGTGAGGGACGATCTCCTCGATATGGGGGTGGGGGCCGAGAAGATGGAGGTGGTGCCCAACGGCGTCGATCTGAAGAAGATCGACTCCGTCGAGGCCGAAAAGGCGGCCTACGACGTCATCTACGTCGGGAGGCTCTCGGCCCACAAGAGGGTCGACCTCCTCGTCGAGGCGGTGAGCCTGGCGAGAGAGGAGATCCCCGAGATCAGGTGCGGGATCGTGGGGGACGGCCCAGAGCTTGCGAGGCTGATCCGCCTCACTCGCGATCTGGACGTCGGAGAGAACGTCGACTTCCTGGGATTTCTGGATACGGAGGAGGAGGTGGTGGCGAAGATGAAGTCCTCCAAGATCTTCGTCCTCCCCTCCACGAGAGAGGGCTTTGGGATCTCCCTCTTGGAGGCGAACGCCTGCGGCCTTCCCGCCGTCGTCGTCGACGCCGAAAGGAGCGCGGCGGCAGCCCTGATAGAGGAGGGCAAAAACGGACTCTTATGCGACCTCTCGCCCCGATCCATCGCCTCGAAGATGGAGGATCTCTTAAAGGATAATTTATATAAAAAAATGTCGGCCCCCTCGAAGGAGTATGCGAAGGGGCATGATTGGGGCGAGATCGCGAGGAAGGCGGAAGCGGCTTACGAAAGGCTTTAAAAAGGTGTCGCGAAAAATGGCTCGATCAGAGGCTCCTGAAGATTTGAGATGATGAGATGAAGATACTCCAGACTCCGGCTCGATTTTATCCCTCCACCGGCGGGGTGGAAAATTACGCGCGATGCCTGGGCCGAGAGCTCGTCGGGTTCGGCCACGATGTGACCGTCCTCTGCGCCAACGAGCCGAAGTCGGAGGAGGAGGAGTTCATCGACGGGATCAGAGTGAGGCGGCTCCCCTACGTCGCGAAGATCGCAAATACCAACATCACCCTCCGGCTCCCCCTGGAGATGATGAGGGAGGATTTCGACCTCGTCCACGCCCACCTCCCCACCCCCTGGTCCGCCGACTGGAGCGGCTTCGTCTCGGCCCTCAGGGGGAGGCCGCTGGTACTGACGTACTACAACGAGATCGTCGGCGAGGGCGCGGCGGGGTGGCTCGCCGCCCTCTACAACCGGACGAGCTTGAAGATCTTGTTGAGACGGGCCTCCAGGATCATCGTCATAGGGCCGGAGTACGCGAACTTCTCTCCTCACCTGAAGGGGTTCGCGGAGAAGATCGAGGCGATACCCGTCGGGGTGGATCTTGAGAGGTTTGTGCCCGAGGGGACGGCCACCGACGGGAGAACTCTCTTCTTTCTGAGCGTCCTGGACAGGCATCACAGGTACAAGGGGCTGGAGGATCTGCTCTTTGCCCTGGCGGCTGTCAAGAGGGACGTTCCAGAAGTGAAGCTCCTCGTCGGCGGCGGCGGAGAGCTTCTCGACCATTATCGGAGGCTCTCATCCAGGCTTCACATCGAAGACGACGTCGAGTTTCTCGGCTTCTTGCCCGAGGAGATTTTGGCGAAGTATTATAATCGATCAGATATTTTCATCCTCCCTTCAAACTCCCGGGCCCAGGAGGGCTTTGGCATGGTCCTCCTGGAGGCGATGGCCTGCGGAAAACCTGTTATCTGCACCGAGGTCGCCGGCGTCGCCGGGGACGTGATGGCGAGGGGCGCGGGGCTCGTCGTCGAGCCCTCCAACCAGAATGAGCTCGCGAGAGCGATATCTCACCTCCTCAAAAACGGGTCCGTTGCCCGGAAGATGGGCGAGGCTGGAAGGAGGCTTGTGGAGGAGAGGTACGGCTGGAGAGAGGTGGCGAGAAGGGTTGAAGAGGTGTACGGGGAGCTGGTCTATTCTGAAGTCGGAGATAAAAAGTGAGCCTCGTTCCGGGGGCGTCCCATGAAGCTGGAGGATAAGAGGCTGGCCGTATTCGTCGATTATATCGGCGCCATCGGTGGAGGGGAGAGGGTTGCTTTAACTATGGCCCGGGCCCTCGGCGGCGACGTCGTCACCACGGACGTGAACCTCGACTCCGTCGAGAGGCTAGGCTTCGAAGACGTCCCCATCGTGACCCTGAGAAGGACCGTTGGTTTTCCGCCCCTGAAGCAGATCTCGGCCTCGGCGATCTTCGGAAGGTGCGACCTCTCGAAGGATTATGACTTTTTCATCTTCACCGGCAACTGGAGCCTTTTTGCAGCGAAGAGGCACAGGCCCAACCTCTGGTACTGCTACTCGCCCGTCAGGGCCTTTTACGACCTGGAAGATGCCGTCATCTCCCGCCAGCCCAACCCGGCCCTCAAAGGGCTCGCCGCAGTCTGGATAAAACTTCATCGGAGGCTCGATCAGAGGTCTGTAGAGTCGGTGGATAGGATCGTCGCCATCAGCTCGAACGTCCAGAGGAGGATCGAGGAGGCTTACGGCCGCCCTTCCTCCCTGGTGTATCCGCCCGTCGATTTCGAGAAGTACCGGTTCGAGGAGTCCGGCGACTTCTGGCTCTCGGTGAACAGGATATACCCGGAGAAGAGGATCGAGCTGCAGTTTCAGGCCTTCAGGAACCTTCCCCAAGAGAGGCTGGTGGTGGTGGGGGGATATTCGAGGGGAGACCTCGCCTCTCAGTACTCTAGAAGGCTCGTCGAGACGATCCCCGATAACGCTGAGATGAAAGGAGAGGTTTCTGAGGAAGAGCTGATAGATCTATATGCCCGCTGCAAAGGTTTAATATGCACCGCCATGGATGAGGACTTCGGCCTCGCTCCCCTCGAGGCTATGGCAAGTGGAAAGCCCGTAATAGCCGTCAAAGAGGGGGGGTTTCTCGAATCGGTCGTCAATGGGGTCACCGGCAGGCTCGTCGAGGCAGAGGCGGATCGGATCGTCGAGGCAGTTCGCGAGATATCGGAGGAGGGGGGCCTCTCCTTCAGGGACGCCTGCAGGGAGAGGGCCAGATATTTCGGGGAGGAGAGGTTCTTAAGGCAGATCAGGAAGGAGATGATTGAGGTCATCGATGGAGCTTGAGAATATTTGGGAGGAGATGAATTGAGCGTTCTTGTGACTGGAGGGGCCGGGTTCATCGGCTCAAACCTCGTCGGCGAGCTTCTGGCTTCTGGAGAGGATGTGATCGTTCTGGACAATTTCACCACCGGAAGCCGCGAAAACCTGGCGGGTCTCCCCAGCAATTTGAGGGTCATCGAGGGGAGCTGCCTCGACCTGCCAGGCCTAGACGTGAGCCCCGAGGCGATATACCATCTCGGCATCCCCTCCTCATCGCCGATGTATAAGAAGGACCCGATGCTGGTGGGGGAGGCGATAAACGGGGCGATCGCCGTCTTCGAGCTGGCGAAAAAGACCGGCTCCAGGGTGGTTTACGCCTCCACCTCCTCCCTCTACAGCGGCCAAATGCCGCCTCACCGGGAGGATATGGAGGTCTTCGTCACCGACTACTACACCGAGGCTCGGTTCTCCATGGAGAGGCTCGCGGAATTGTACAGAAAGCTCTTCGGCGTCGAGGCCGTCGGGATGAGGTTCTTCTCTGTCTACGGCCCTCATGAGCAGGCGAAGAAAGAGTATGCGAACATCGTCACCCAGTTCCTCTGGGAGATGATGGCAGGAAGGGCTCCCGTCATCTACGGGGACGGATCCCAGACCCGCGACTTCGTCTACGTCAAAGACGTCGTCTCCGCTCTCAAACTCGCCATGGGTTCGGATTACAGCGGGGCGCTGAACGTCGGCACAGGGAAGAGCTACAGCTTCAACGAGGTGGCTGAGATCCTCGCCAGCGAGATGGGGCTTGATATCAGGGCCGAGCACGCGGATAACCCCATCAAAAACTACGTCCAGGACACCTCGGCCGATACCAAAAAGGCCGAGGAGGTCCTCGGCTTCAGGGCCAAGCGCGCCCTAAAAGAGGGGATAAGGGAGATCATCGAATACTATGGTGCAGCCTCCGATTAGAAGAGAGACAAGAGGGGTTCTCACAGTCGAGGCATCGGCTCAAAAGAGGCAGATCGAGGTCCAGAATTGATAACGCCAATTCACCTTCGAGAGCTCTATCGGTATCGAGACCTGATATTGAGGCTCGCCTGGAGCGACTTCAAGCTCCGGTACAAGAACTCGATCCTCGGGTTCTTCTGGTCGCTTCTGGAGCCGCTTTTGATGCTCCTCGTCCTCTACGTCGTCTTCAGCCATCTGATGAAGATCCAGGTGGAGCACTACCAGCTCTTCCTCCTCCTGGGGATCATCCTCTGGAACTTCCTCGACCGGGGGACATCGATGGGGATATTCGGGATCGTGGGCAAGCCCGGCCTCGTCCAGAAGGTCTACTTCCCGAGGGACGTTCTGATCATATCGGCCTGCACCACGGCGCTGATGATGACCCTCCTGGAGTTCGTCGTCTTCGTCGCCTTCATGGCGATCTTCGGGGTGGCGCCGACGGCGGCGGTCCTCTACTTCCCGCCGATCTTCGTCCTCCTCTTCGTCCTCGTCTACGGCCTCTCCCTCGCCTTATCGGCCTTGAACGTCTACTTCCGGGACGTCCAGTTCATCTGGAGGGTGATCCTCCAGGCGGGGTTCTTCGCGACGCCGATACTTTACCCGATAACTATATTTCCCGCCAATCTTCAGAGAGTGGTGATGGCAAACCCCATGGCGCGGATCATCACCGACTCCCGAGACTCTGTCCTCTACGGCGTCCCTCCCGCCGCCGGAGACCTCGCCTACGTGGCCGCGGCGTCCCTCCTAGTACTCCTGGCCGGCTACCTGGTGTTCGACCATTATGAGCCGAGGTTTGCGGAGGAGATCTAGATATGGAACGAGATCGAAAGGTGGCGGTCTGATGAACGCCGTGGTGGAGGTGGAGGGCCTCTCAAAGACCTTCAGGATACCCCACGAGAAGAGGGCGACGGTCTTTGATACCCTGGCGGGGGCTCTCCGGAAGAACGAGTACGAGGTCTTCAACGTCCTGGAGGACGTATCCTTCTCGGTGAATGAAGGCGAGTGCGTCGGGGTGATCGGCGAGAACGGCTCCGGCAAAAGCACCCTCCTGAAGGTGATCGCCAACATCCTCCGCCCCACCAAAGGCAAGGTCACAGTCCGGGGGAGGATGACACCCTTCCTCGAGCTGGGCGTCGGGTTTCAGCCGGACCTCACCGTCCGGGAGAACGTCGCGATGTACGCCACCATCATGGGCCTCTCCAACGGGATGATCCGCGATCGAATCGAAGACGTCATCAGCTTCGCGGGGCTGAAGAAGTTCGAGGACGCGAAGCTGAAGAACCTCTCCTCGGGGATGCAGGTCCGCCTCGCCTTCTCGACGGCGATCCAGACCGATCCCGACATCCTCCTCGTCGACGAGGTTTTGGCCGTCGGCGACATGGAGTTTCAGCAGAAGTGCTTCGAGGTCTTCAAGAGGTACAGGAAGGAGGGCGTCACCATCCTCTTCGTCTCTCACGACCTGGGGGCCATTCGGCGGTTCTGCGATAAGACTCTTCTCCTCTCCTCCGGCAGGCAGGTCGCCTTCGGGGATACCGGAGAGATCATCGACCGGTACGTCTACGGCGGCGAGGGGCGGGAGAGGGCGGAAAAAGAGGGCGACTCAGAGAGCTCAGAAGGCGGAGGTGAGGTGGAAACCTCCCCGCCAGAAGCTCAGAGGGACTCGCCAGAAAATGAAGATGAGATCAGGCCGAGAAGGTGGGGCGACGGGAGGGTGGTCATAACCGATGTCGAGCTCCTGGACAAGTTCGGAGCCCGAGGGAGCAGGTTCAACTCCTTCGACCCCATGACGGTGAGGATCCACTACGAGGCGAAGGAGAGGATAAATGACCCAATCTTCGGGATCGCCATCTACGACGAGGAGGAGCGCCACCTCTACGGGACGAATACGGAGCTGAAGGACCACCCCATCGAGAGCGTCGAGGGGTCGGGGCATGTCGACCTTCTGGTATCGAGGATTCCGATGCTGTCGGGGAAGTTCCTCCTGACGGTGGCCGTCCAGAATCGAGACTGTGAACCCTACGACTGGATCGACAGGCAGTACTCGTTTGAGGTCGTACCCTCGGGCAGGGATGCGGGGATCGTGGAGGTCCCGTGCAGGTGGGCGAAATGAAGGGAGATGGCGGAGTGATGATAGGCCTTGGATAGGAAGAGAGCATTCGAGCGGAACGAGAACGCCGACGTTGGCGAGATCCACACCGACCATCTGGATCTGGACGAGGCGGCGGAGCAGGTCTCGTTCTCTCCCCAGGTGAGAAGAGACCTCGATTACCTCAGCTCAGGCTGGGATGTGGAGAATAAGGGTTATATTATAAGTTCCCACAGGCCCTTTGCTGGAAGGTTCCTAATAACAGGGAGGCAAATCTTCCATGACGAGGTCCGAAGATACGTAGACCCCGCGATAAGTAAGCAGAAGGATTTCAACGGCAGCACCGTCAGGGTCCTCAATGAGATGGTTAAAAAGCTCGCCGAGATTTCTTTGAGGATAGACGGCCTCGAAGAGATGATTCGGACGATGAAGGCCGACGCTGGGATAAGCGGCAAATTGAGGATTTCCCGCATATTTACTCTACCTTTTGAGCCTTTTGGCATCGACGACACCGAACGATGTATCGAGATCCCTTGGGCAATATCCTGTTATAATGGCGAAAAGACGGTCCTCGACATCGGGTATGCCAATGCCGAAGAGAGGTATTTGCGCGAATTGCTATCTTTGAATGTCCCCAGCCTATATGGAATAGATGTTATTGGAAAGGATATTAGCGGGATAATTCCCATAAAGGGAGACATCAAAAAGACGAGCTTTCCCGACGAATTTTTTGATCTCATCTTTTGTATCTCTACTATTGAGCATGTTGGAAGAGACAATTCTGTATACGGATATAGTGATATTGACGAGGAGGGGGACTTTAATGCAATTAAAGAGATGTGCCGTATTACAAAAAAAGGTGGGATAATTATAATCACGGCGCCTTACGGGAAATTTCAGGACTATGGGTGGTTCATCCATTATGACAAAAAAAGATGGAGAGATTTGATCAGTACCGCTAAGTGCAAAATATTAAAGGAAGATTTTTTTATTTATAACGGAGGATGGCGTAGCTCCAAGGCGGACGATCTTACTAATATATTATATAAAACAAATGACGCTCCTGCTGCAGCAGGTCTTGTTTGTATAATGCTTGAAAAGTAGGTGACAAGTATTTTATATGCGCATGCCAAAGAGTTAATCTGCTTCAAGCAGAAGCCTTAGTTTGAATTAACTGGTGAGGACGACTAATGGATACCTTCGAGATCCGCGACGAGGAGATCGACGTCGAAGAGATCATGCGAAAAATTCGCGAGAATATCCGCATGAGGAGGGAGGCGGGGATCTACCCTGAGGGCGAGATAGAGGAGATCCATCCCGCTCCTGAAGATCAGAATCAGAGCGGCGACGAGAACCCCATCTCCCTCTCGCCGGGGGCGAGAAGGGACCTCGATTATATCAACTCCAACTGGGACGTCGAAAATAAGGGCTACTTCATCAGCTCCCATCGCCCCGTCGCCGGCAAGTTCCTCATAACGGGGCGCGAGCTCGTCCACGGCGAGGTTCGCCGGTACGTCGACCCCGCCATCTGGAAGCAGAAGGAGTTCAACGCCAGCGCCGTCCGGCTCCTAAACGAGGTTGCAAGGTCGGTCGAGGAGATCTCGGCGAAGCTCGCGGATCTCGAAGGTGCCCTCCGGATGGTGAGGTCCGAGATATCCCAAAAGAGCGACGGCGAAAAGATCGATCGGATGAAGTCGGATCTTCTCGGCGCGATGGAGGCCGAGATCGGCAAGACGAGGTCGGAGATCGAGATGGAGCTGGCAAAGCTCGACTCGGGGATCGACGGCAGGGTCGACGGCAGGGTCGGCCAGCTGAGGGCTGAGATCGACTCAGAGCTTTCTCGGCTCGATTCCAGCGTCGAAGAGAGGATCGATGCGAAAATTGGCCGGGTCAGGACCGAGATCGACGGGAGGATCGATTCGAAGGTCGCCGAGATGAAGTCTGTGATCGATTCGGAGCTCTCCCGCCTCGACTCCGCCGTAGACGAGAGGATCGATTCGAAGGTCGCCGGGATTAAGTCAGAGATCGATTCAGAGCTCACCGGGCTCGATTCGAAGATCGACGGAGGCGTCAGAAGAGAGACGAACGCCGTCATCTCGGCTATGAACCAGGAGATCCAGAACAAGGCCTGGCTCGCCTCGATCCTGGAGGGGAGGCTAAAGGACTTCGAGGACGTGCCCCTCTCCTCCGACATCCATTCAGATTATGAGGGGATCAACTACTTCGTCTTCGAGGAGGCGTTCCGGGGGTCGAGGGAGACCATAAAGGAGAGGCAGGCCGCCTTCGTCCGATACTTCGAGGGGTCGAAGAACGTCCTCGACATCGGTTGCGGGAGGGGCGAGTTTCTGGAGCTCCTCCGCGAGGGGGGGATCGGAGGGCGCGGGATCGATTCGAACGAGGATATGGTGGCGTACTGCAGGTCGAAGGGCCTCGACGTCGAGAAGGCCGACGCCATCGCCTACCTCGAAGGCCTCGAGGACAAGAGCCTCGACGGCGTCTTCCTCGATCAGGTCGTCGAGCACCTCCGGCCCGACTACATGGTGAAGATGCTCGGGCTCTGCTACAGGAAGCTGAAGTACGGCCATTACATCGTCGTGGAGACGGTGAACCCCCTCTCGCTCATATCTCTCGGCAACTTCTATGCGGACCTAACTCACGTACGGCCGGTTCATCCGGAGACGTTGAGGTTTTTGCTCGGGTCTGTTGGGTTCAGAGAGGGTGAGATGATGTTCCTCTCTCCGTTGTCGGATGAAGAGAGGCTGAGGAAGATGGAAGTGAGATCTGAGATGGACGAGTGGTACGTCCCGCTAGCACAAATCCATAATAAAAATATAGAGAAGATAAATAATATGATTTATGGGGCTCAAGAATATGCAATTATCGCAAAGAAGTAGTTGAGAGCATAAAATCATGCAGATACACCAGATACTTCCATCGATCAGCTATGGAGATGCTGTTAGCAATCACGTAGTGGAGATTAGAGACATCTTGAGAGAGATGAATTATAACTCTGAGATATATGC
>CAZHAO010000030.1:0-13400 GCA_964530375.1 uncultured Methanotrichaceae archaeon | reverse complement strand
CGGTGCTGATGTTGCTCCGGACAAGCTTAGGATATGGTGGTACCTGCTAATAGCGAGGGCGCTGGGCATAACCTTTGGGATAAAGCTCATGGAGAACGGAGAAGAAAGCGCCCAGGCGGTTTACCGCCAGTTCGCCGAAGCCGTCCCCGGCCTTGGGAAGATCGCCCTTGATGAGGACGAGCATGAAAAAGCCCTCATAAGGATGATAGATGAAGAGCGGCTCAAATATGTTGGATCCGTCGTCCTCGGCCTCAACGACGCCCTGGTGGAGCTCACCGGCGCTCTCGCGGGCTTCACCTTTGCGCTTCAAGAATCAAAGCTGATCGCCGTTGTGGGGATGATCACAGGAATTGCGGCGTCCCTCTCCATGGCGGCTTCCGAATACCTTTCCACCAAAACGGAGGCGGAGGGGAGAAGCCCCGCAAAAGCGGCCCTTTATACCGGTTTCGCCTATATCATCACTGTTCTGATCTTGATCCTTCCTTTTCTTCTCCTTAAAAACGTCTTCATCTCGCTGGGGACCGCCGTCATCAGCGCCCTTTTGATCATCATGGCGTTCACCTTCTACATATCAGTAGTCAGAGAGACTTCCTTCAGAGAGAGGTTCCTGGAGATGGCCGCCATAAGCCTCGGCATAGCGTCCCTCAGCTTTGTAATTGGGTTCTTCGTGAGGGAGTTTATGGGAATCTAGCCGTCGGGGACAGACGTCCGCCGAGGGAGGATTTCATCGTATACAAGTTTAGGTTAGATTTGGGCGCGAAAGGAGCCCGATAGGCGGTTCTCCTTTTAAGACAGGGGTGTCGCAGAATATTTAAATTAATACAAATATGAGCTTTAGAGCAGCATTCTCGACACCTGAAGCTGCCGCGCTTATGACGAGGGCGATGGACCATGATCGAGCTTTTGGCCGGACTTCACCCTGTGATGCAGGCGTTTCTTGCGACTTGTTTTACCTGGGGGGTGACCGCCCTCGGCGCCGCCAGCGTATTCATCTTCAAAGAGGTGAGCGGCAGGGTCCTCGACGGGATGCTCGGATTTGCCGCCGGGGTGATGATCGCGGCCAGCTTCTGGTCGCTCCTCGCCCCGGCGATCGAGATGGCGGAGGCGAGCAGTCTTCCCGCCTGGCTTCCTGCGGCGACGGGCTTCCTCCTGGGAGGCCTATTCCTGAGGGTCGTCGACGACATGCTTCCGCACATCCACTGCTGCATCTTTTCGGGCGAAGCTGGGGCGACGAAGGCCGGCTGGCACCGGGTCACCCTCCTCATCCTGGCCATCACCCTTCACAACATCCCCGAGGGGCTGGCCGTGGGGGTCGCCTTCGGGGCCCTGGCAGCCGGTTATCCTTACGCCACCTTGGTGGGGGCGATCACCCTCGCCATCGGCATCGGGATCCAGAACTTCCCCGAGGGGGTCGCCGTCTCCATGCCCCTCCGGCGCGAGGGGATGTCTCGGTTGAAGTGCTTCTGGTACGGTCAGCTTTCGGCGGTCGTCGAGCCGATAGCCGCCGTCGTCGGGGCGGGGGCGGTGATCCTCGCAGAGCCCCTCCTCCCCTACGCCCTCGGCTTTGCCGCGGGGGCGATGATCTTCGTTGTCGTCGAGGAGCTGATCCCAGAGTGTCAGCGGGGCGGGAATGCGAGCCTGGCCACTGCGGGGGCGATGATCGGCTTTGCCGTGATGATGGTCCTGGACGTGGCGTTTGGGTGAGAGGACCGAAAAGAAAAGCGATAGACCGACCGTTCATCTATTTTCGGCTTAAATCCGTATCCTCGGAGGCATTGCTAGCGATCGATCATCCAAGTCGGATTTTAGGAAAACGAACCGACAAAGCCTAAATATGACGTTGTTTATGCCTTTTCCGTTGTTGGAGGACTAGGATGATCTCTGAGGTGGCAGGACAATACAACGCGAAAGAGGTAGAGGGAGAGGTCAGGAAGTTCTGGGAAGATGGCGGCATTTACGTCAAGACCAGAACCATGAGAGCCGGCGGCAGAAAGTTCTTCTTCGTCGACGGGCCGCCCTACACCACGGGGAGGATCCACCTCGGGACCGCCTGGAACAAGATCATCAAGGACTCCATCCTCCGCTTCAAGTCGATGAACGACTTCTCCATCAAGGACCGGGCGGGCTGGGACATGCACGGCCTCCCCATCGAGGTTAAGGTGGAGGAATTCCTCGGCTTCAAGAGCAAAAAGGAGATCGAGACCTACGGCGTCGATCGGTTCATCGATAAATGCAAGGAGTTCGCCCTCAGCCAGAAGGACCAGATGACAGAGCAGTTCAGGACCCTGGGGGCCTGGCTCAACTGGGAGGACCCCTACATGACCCTCAAGGATGAGTACCTGGAGGCGGCCTGGTGGACCCTCAAGAGGGCGAACGAGCGAGATCTCCTGGAGAGGGGCTTCCGGGTGGTGAACTGGTGTCCCCGCTGCGAGACCGCCATCGCCGACGCCGAGGTGGAGTACTGGGAGGAGACCGACCCCTCCATCTACGTCAAGTTCCCGGTCGTCGGCGAAGAGAAGACCTTCATGATGATCTGGACGACGACGCCTTGGACGATACCCGCCAACGTCGGGGTCGCAGTCCACCCCCAGTTCGAGTACTCTCGGGTTCGGGCCTGGAAGGACGACCCCGGCGATGCCGAGATCCTGATCATCGCATCGCCCCTCGTCGAGAGCGTCCTCCGGGAGGGGAGGTACAAGGACTACGAGATCCTGGACCGGTTCAGAGGGGCCGAGCTTGAGGGGCTCCGTTACCAGCATCCCCTCGTCGACCTGATCCCCGCCCAGCGGGATATCGTCCACAAAATATACCTCGCAGACTTCGTCACCGCTGAGAACACCGGCTCGGTCCACATCGCCCCCGGCCACGGCATCGAGGACTTCGAGCTTGGGGTCGCCAGGGGCATGCCCATCTTCTGCCCCGTCGGCGAGGACGGCCGCTACTCCTCCGAGGCCGGAGAGAAGTACGCGGGGAAGTACGTCCGGGCGGCGAACGACGAGGTGGACGAAGACCTCGCCGAGCGAGGCCTCCTCCTCGCCGAGGGGAAGATCGTCCATCGGTACGGCCACTGCTGGCGGTGCAAGACCCCAATCATCTACATCGCCACACCCCAGTGGTTCCTCAAGATCTCAGACCTTCGGGGCGAGATGCTCGACGAGATCGCCAAGGTCAAGTGGTACCCCGACTGGGCGGGCTCAGCCCGGTTCAGAGACTGGATATCTGGCGCTCGGGACTGGTGCATATCCCGCCAGAGGTACTGGGGGATACCGCTGCCCATCTGGATCTGCGAGACCTGCGGCAAGATGGAGGTGATCGGCTCGATGGAGGAGCTGAACGCTCGGAGCTGCTCCGTCGTCGAAGACCTCCACCGGCCCGGCGTCGATCTCGTGACATTCAAGTGCCCCTGCGGCGGCGAGATGCGAAGGGTCCCCGACGTCTTCGACGTCTGGTTTGACAGCGCCGTCGCATCCTGGGCGACCCTCAACTATCCCAGGGACAAAGAGCAGCTGAAGGAGTGGTGGCCCGCCGACTTCATCACTGAGGGGCACGACCAGACGAGGGGCTGGTTTTACTCCCAGCTCGGCGCCAGCATGGTCTCCTTCGGGGTCGCCCCCTACAAGAGTGTCCTGATGCACGGTTTCACCCTGGACGACAAGGGGAAGAAGATGAGCAAGAGCATAGGAAACGTCGTCTCTCCGGAGGAGGTGGTCGGAAAGTTCGGAGCCGACACCCTGCGGTTCTACGTCCTATCCTCCAACGCCCCCTGGGAGGACATCCACTTCAGCTGGGAGGAGGTGGCCAACACCAACAGGATGCTGAACATCCTCTGGAACGCCTACCGGTTCCCGTTGCCCTACATGATCCTGGACAGGTTCGACCCGACGAGGACGACCCTCGATCTGTGTCTCGGAAACCTCAGGCCCGAGGACCGGTGGATCCTCTCCCGAGCCAACACCCTGGCAGAGGAAGTCAAAACCAGCATGGAGACCTACCAGCTCCAGAGGGCGACGAGGGCCCTCGCCGACTTCGTCCTGGAAGACCTATCCCGGTGGTACATCCAGCTCGTCAGGCCGCGGACCTGGATCGAGACCGACGATCCCGACAAGCTCGCCGCCTATGTCACCATTTATGAGGTGATGGTCACCCTGGCGAAGCTCCTGGCGCCCTTCGCCCCCTTCACCGCCGAGACGATCTACCAGAACCTGGTGCGGAGCACCGATTCCAGCGCTCCCGAGTCGGTCCACATGGACGACTGGCACCAGCCGAGGGAGGACCTCATCGATCAGGCTCTGGAGAAGGAGATGAACCTGGTGAGAGAGGTGGCGGAGGCGGTCTTCAACGCCCGCCAGAAGGGCGGACGAAAGCTGCGGTGGCCGGTCTCAGAGGTCGCCATCTCCCCCTCAAAGGAGATCCCAGACCTTGAAGACCTCCTGGGCGTCTTAAAGAGCCAGACCAACTGTAAGACGGTCGCCGTCATGAACGTTGGCGAAAAGCCGCCGATGGAGATCGCGCTGAACCCCATCCCCAAGAAGATCGGCCCCGTCTTCAAGGGCGAGGCCCAGAAGGTGATCGCCGCCCTCAAAGAGGCCGACCCCCGCAAGGTCAAAGAGGGGCTTGATGCCGGCGATTGCATGGTGGGAGGCTACGCCATCAGAGCCGATATGGTGGAGTTCATCGAGAAGATCCCCGAGAACCTGGTGGCCGCCGACTTCTCCTCCGGCACCGTCTACGTCGACGTCACCCTCACCGAGGAGCTGAAGGCCGAAGGGTACGCGAGGGAGATCGTACGAAGGATCCAGGACATGAGAAAGGAGCTGGACCTCCGGGTCGAGGAGAAGATCGAGGCCTTCGTCAGGGTGGAGGACGAGGAGGTCTTGAATCTCGTCGAGGGGATGAAAGACCACATCGCGGGCGAAGTACGGGCGGTGCATCTTGATATGGGGTCGGCCCTGGAGGTCAAAGGGTCCCTCGTCAAGGACTGGTCCGTAGAAGATGTGGAGATGACCATAGGCATCTCTTGCGGATAATAAATATATATATAAGATGAGTGCCAGTGGTAGTATTATGGAAGAGGAAGTGCCGTCGCCTCCCCTGAAGGTCAAGGTGAAGGGCGTCTACGCCGTCCACGCCGGTGGAGACATGGTCGCACCCGTGGTCCTTCTGGAGGACGAGGCCTCGAGGCTCGTCCCCGTCTTCGTCGGCCTCGCGGAGGCGATCTCGATACACCAGGCCCTCTCAGGGCAGGTCTCCCCCCGGCCCACCACCCACGACCTCTTCGTATCCACCCTTGAGAGCCTCGGGGCGAAGATCGTCGGGGTGCTCATCGACGACCTGGACGGCGGGGTCTACTACGCCCGCCTCTCGGTAGCCATCGACTCCGGTGAGAGGGAGGTGGACGCACGGCCCAGCGACGGCATGGCTCTCGCCCTCCGATCGGGGGCCCCCATCACCATCCAGGAGAAGGTCGTCCTGGAGTCGTCCATGGATAGGAAGGATCTGGACGAGCTGAAGGGGATCGAGAACTACCTCTAACCTCCCCAGGATTAGATCAGGGATCTCCCTTTCCCCGGGGATGCAGAGATAATGCCAGTTCATCTCCTCGATAGACGATCATCTCATCGGGAGACCATAGGTGGCGTTTAAACTAGCGATTTTCAATCTCAAATAAATAAGATGGGAAAACGTTTAATACCATACGCGGAGAAGAGTTACCTATCCTCAAGAGTGGGGTGGACTATCAGCACAATTCACAAAACCATGATGGGTTAGCACTTCCGACCTCGAAATACTGGCGAAGATGAACATCGCAGATCTTGCGCGAAGGGGGTACATCTTGCCGAAGAATAAGGGAGGGGATCGATTATGGCCGTATTTGAGGTAATACCATGAGGGGTCATCAGACCATCTGTTTGACCTGCTTTTTGCTGGTCTTGAGCTTAACCTTTGTTCTATCCTTTTCACCCACCCTGGCCCAGGGCGAGGGCGTCATAAGGTGGCAGTACCGCCCCGAAGAGCCGATAATCCAGGTGGGATTCGGAGGCGAGATCCTTCCCACGGGCGCCCAGAACGTCACACAATCGATCAGGATCCCGGGGCTGGAAAATAGGATCATCCCAGGGGAGCCGGTCGTTCCTTTTCGAACCGCCAGGATACTGATACCCTTCGGGGAAGAGGTAGAGGATATAAAGGTCATCCCCGGCGAGAAGAAGAACCTGGGGAAAATTCTGATCGAGCCAGGCCAAGACCCCCTCCCCATCAGCTTTTCTGGAAACTACACCTTCACGCCCCTCAACGAGACGACCTACGGGTCGATGGAACCTTACCCCAAAGACGTCTACTCAGTGGTGGGAGTTCAGGAGAAGCAGGGATATAAAATATTATATATAAACCTGTACCCCATCATGTACATCCCCAAGACGAAGGACACTTATTACTTCGGCAGCTTCGACCTGGAGGTGAAGACCGCTCCCGACGGGACCCTGGATCGGGGGCTCTTCAGGGGATCGGCTGACGAGCGAGAGCAGATGGGGCGGATCGTGGACAACCCGGGGGAGGTTGCCACCTACTCCCAGGAAATTCTGACGACGGGATCGTCTCCCCTCCTGGACGGGAATTACGATTACGTCATCATCACAAGTCAATCTCTGAAGAACGCGCCGGGGCCCTACAACTTCGGTGCCCTCGTCGACCTTAAGAGGTCGAAGGGCATCGCAGCCGCCATCGTCACCGTGGAGGATATCTATGCAACCTATCCGGGAGCCGACGACCAGGAGAAGATAAGAAACTTCGTCGAGGACGCCTATCTCAACAACGGGATCACCTACGTTCTTCTGGGAGGAGACGCCGACGGCGGTGGCCAGGGCAAAGACAGCTGGGACTGCATCGTGCCCGCCAGGGGCCTCTGGGCCTGGGATTACGAAGCGACCCCGCCGAATATCCCCTCCGACCTCTACTACGCCTGCCTCGACGGAAACTACGATTACAACGGAAACGGCGTCTACGGCGAGCCAGGGGACGGAGCCGGAGGAGGCGAGGTGGATCTCTTGGCCGAGGTATACGTCGGGAGGGCTCCCGTCGACTCTTACGCTGAGCTATCCAACTTCATCCGAAAGACGATCGCCTACGAGTCCACCGACAGCGACCTGTACCTGAAGGAGGTCTGGATGGTGGGCGAGTACCTGGGCTTCGGAGGCGTCAGCGACTGGGGCGGAAACTCCCTCGACGAGATCAAAGACAGCTCCGAAGCCAACGGCTACAAGACGGCGGGATTTCCCGACGATTACCGCAAGTCCTGCCTCTACGACCGCGACCGGGAATGGAATAAAATGGAGCTCGCTGAGATAATCAACGGAAACATCCACGCCATAAACCATCTCGGCCACGCCAACGTCGGGAATGCCATGAAGATGAGCGTCGACGACGTCAGCAGCCTCAAAAACGACAAGTACTTCTTCGGATACAGCCAGGGCTGCTACGCCGGCTCCTTCGACGATCGGGATCCCGACGGCATCTATTCGCCAGGCGACTGCATCCTTGAGCACTTCGTCACCGAACCCCACGGGGCCTTCGCCTTTGTGGGCAACTCGCGGTTCGGATGGGGGAGAAAGGCCACCACCGACGGCCCGTCTCAGAGGTATCATCGACAGTTCTGGGACGCCATCTTCGGGGAGGGGATAGTGAAGATCGGCCAGGCCCTCCAGGACGCCAAGGAGGACAACCTGGGGTCCATCGATGGCAGCAGCGACGGAAACGTCATGAGGTTCTGCTACTATGAGATCAACCTCCTCGGCGACCCCGAGACCAGCTTCCATCTTCCCTTCACGGCAACCCACGACCTGGAGGTGGCAGAGATGGAGATTCCCGTCTATTCAAAGCCCGATCGGCCCGTGGAGGCGAAGGTGGTCGTCAAGAACAAAGGGCTCGAGGACGAGAAGAACGTGGCCGTCCAGCTTCTGGAGGCCGGGGTCGTCAAGGGGACGGAGACCATCCCCGACCTTCCCAGCGGGGGATCGGCCGAGGTGAGCCTCTCGTGGTCCGGGTCCGCCGAGGGGCGGTACGTCCTGGAGGCGCGGGCTTTGGCGATGGAGGGCGAGGAGTTCATCGAGGACAACCGTCAGGAGAGATCGATCGAGGTCTTCGAGAACCGGAGCCTGATTCTGTTGGTGGACGATGACGAGGAGGCGGATTACGAGACCTACTACGAAGAAGCGCTAGCCGCGACCGGCCGAAGCTACGTCAAGGCCGCCGAGCCACCGAGCACGAGCGAACTATTATCCTTCGACTGCGTCATCTGGTTCACAGGTCGGGACTTTACGACCACCCTCACGAGAGACGATCAGGCTAACCTCGCCGCGTATCTCGATGCGGGAGGAAGTCTATTCTTGTCAGGGCAGGATCTCGGCTACAACATTCAGGACGCCGACTTTTATCGGGATTATCTGCAGGTCGAGTACGTAAAGGACTGCACCGGCATCAACGCCCTGGAGGGCGTTCCCGGAGACCCCATATCCGACGGGATGACCCTCGGGATCTCGGATGGCGACGGGGCCGACAGTCAGTACTGGCCGAGCGAGATATCGCCCATCACCGATAATGCCACCGGAATCTTCTACTACAAAGACGACGGATGTGCCGCGGTCAGGGTTGACACAGGGACTTACAGGGTGGTCTACTTCGCCTTCGGGTTTGAGGCGATAAATAGCACCTCGGACAGAAACGAGATTATGAGGCGGGTCGTCTCTCATCTGACAGAGCCCCGTCAGGCCTTTGCCATCATATCCGGAGCCGATGATCTGAAGTCCGGCGGTTCTGAAAGCCCGGCCTGGCCCACCAGAGAAGGTGGTGGAAGAAGCACCACCGGGGAAGAGGTCTTCAATATGGACTTCGCCCTTGATGATATGGACCTGAGCTTTGAGAAGTTTGAAGATATGAGGTTTGAGTTCCCTGATATGGAACCTGAGTTTGGGGGCGATCTGATATGAAGGAAAAGGGGACGAGATGGATGATCGTTTCTGCTCTGATCTTGGCGGCGATCTCTTTCAGCGCAGCCGAGGCGGCCACCATCACAGTAGGGGCCGAAGGCTGCGACTACGCCAGCATCCAGGCTGCGGTTGACCGGGCGAATCCCGGGGATACGATCAGCGTCCAGAGCGGAACGTACAGAGAGAACGTGGTGGTGGAGAAGGCTCTGATACTTCGAGGCGCAGATTCCGGGTCCGGAAAGCCCTTGGTGGACGGCAAAGGGACTGGTAGCGTCGTAACCCTCTCGGCGGATGGGATCGCCCTGGAGGGGTTTGTGATCAAAAATGCGGGGTTTGGGAAGGCGGGGATTGAGATAAAGTCCGACAAAAACCAGATCCTAAACAACCTCGTCACCGAGAACAGGTGGTACGGAGTATCCCTCTTCGACTCCGACGAGAACGTCATATCCGGGAACGTCGTCAGCAACAACAAGTACGGGATCTGGATCCCCGCCGGGTCCGACGGCAACAGGATAACCAAAAACGAGTTTTCAAAAAACGCCAACGATAACGCCGTCGATGCCGGCACAAACCAGTGGTATGAGAACGTCTACGACGATCTCAAGGAGGGCGAGACTAGCTACAGAATCCCCGGAGGCTCCAACGTCGACAACGATCCGAAGGCTTTTGAGCTCGAAACGACGGGAGATGATGATGGGTCCTCGACCATCACTGTGAAGATCACAATACCAACCCCGATAATCGGCTCCTAGACAGGCGTCATCTCAGTCCCTCGCCCCCCTATTCTAGCCTCTCCTCATTTTTTTGGCGTTTCAGCGCTTCGGAACGGGTTCATAGCCCGCGCACCTTTTTATAGTCCCGTCGCCAAGAAGATCGACCCTGAGCTGGAGATGATGCGAAGGATGCTCACAGTGACCTTTCTCGGCACGGCAGGCTCCCTTCCCACGCCCGAGAGGAGCCCCTCGGCGGTCCTGATCAACCGCGAGGGCGATCTCGTCCTCTTCGACTGCGGCGAGGGGACCCAGCGCCAGATGATGCGGGCGAAGACAGGGATGATGAGCCTCGACTACATCTTCATAACCCACCATCACGCCGACCACATCCTAGGAATTCCGGGGCTTTTGGAGACGATGGCCTTCCAGGGGAGACGAGAGCCCGTCACCATAGCGGGGCCCGTCCGGACCTCTGAGGTGGTGGAGCTCTTCGACCGGCTCTGCTACTACTCCCGCAGGTTCCCCGTCAGGGCCCTGGAGCTTCTTCCCGGCGACGTGGTGAGGATGGACGGGTACGAGGTGGAGGCGGTCAGGACAGTCCACAGCGTCCCAAGCCTCGGCTACTGCCTCCGGGAGGACTCAAGGCCCGGAAGGATCAACCGCGATAGAGCGAGCGCCCTGGGCGTTCCGCCCGGACCCCTCTTCGGAAGGCTGCAGCGGGGGGAGACGGTGGAGGTCGAGGGGAGGACTGTGCTGCCCGAGGAGGTGATGGGCCCTCCGCGGCCCGGAAGAAAGGTGGTCTACACCGGCGATTCGAGGCCCACGCCGGAGGTCGAGGAGGCGAGCAGAGATGCAGACCTCCTCATCCACGACGGGTCCCTCGACGACGAACTGGCAGACTGGGCGATGGAGACGATGCACAGCACCGCCGGCGAGGCGGCCCTCCTCGCCGCGAGGGCCGGCGCCCGAAGGCTGGTTCTGACCCACATCAGCTCTCGGTACTCCGACGACGTGGGCTCCCTACTCGCCGACGCCCGCCGCCACTTCTCCGACGTCTTGGTGGCCGAGGACCTTTTGAAGATCGAGGTGAAGCTGAGGGACCGCTGAAGTTGCCGACGGCGCCTTGAGGCTCTTCTCAATCTTTCTGATCCCCGGCCTCCCGCCTCGATATCCTCTCCCTCTCCTCAGCCATCGCCTTTCGCAGGTCCTCGGCCATCTCGTCGTCTCTGCCGAGGAGGGCGCTCTCGAGGGAGAGGGCAATGGTATCGAGGGCGTAGCCTATGCGGCCCATGTCCATCTTTCTCCTCTCGGATTTCACCCCGGCCTCAAAGAGGCGGTCGATCTGCTCGGCGGGGAGGCCGAGAGCGCGGCCAGCGCTGACGGCCCGGCCGTACATCTCTTCGGAGACGTAGTACGCGAGCCCCTCTTGGTAGAGCCTCTTCGACTCATCATCCCTTCCGGCCTTCTTGGCGATGAGGGCTGCCCAGAGGTAGTCTCCCTCGTCGGCGGCGATCTCCACAGCCCGATCAGTCCGCCCCGAGTCCTTCGCGAGAGCTATGGCAAGCTCCGTCTCCCCGGCGCCGATCAAAATCTCGATCCCCGGCTCCACCAGCTCGTCGTCGAGGTCCCTCAGGTTCTCGGCGAGGTAGAGGACCTGGTCGTCCCGGCTCATCTTCTCGAAATCTGCGATAGATATCTTGGTCAAAGTCATCACCCTTGGGAATTCAACCGAGGAGCTTGGATATCTCCGAAAAGTCCACCCGTGCGGTGTTGTCGATGGTGAGAGGAGTGACTGAGATCTTCCCCTCCTGGTAGAGGGCCCGGACGTCGGTCCCCTCCCGCTCGGTGCAGACCAGGTCGCCGCCGATCCAGTAGTAGGGCCTCCCCCTGGGGTCTGCCCGCTCCTGGACCGCTGTCCTGAAGATCTTCCGGGCGAGCCTTGTGACCACCACCTCCGTATCCTCGGTGGCGTTGACGGGGACGTTGAGGTTGAGGATGTCCACTCCCGGCGGCAGGCCCATCTCCAGGACGTTTTTAGCCACACGCCGGACGAGGTCGCTGGCGACGTCGAACTGGTAGGCATGATCGTTGACGCTATCGAACTTGTCCCCCTGGTCGACGACCTGGATCGAGGCTGTGATCGCGGGGACGCCGTAGCTTGCCGCCTCCAGAGCCGCGCCGATGGTGCCGCTGGTGGTGACGGTGTCGGTGCTGATGTTCTCGCCGATGTTTATCCCCGATACGGCCAGGTCAGGAAGCTCCCCTTTCATCAGCCAGAATATCCCCATGATGACGGAGTCGGTGGGGGTGCCGGAGACCTCGTACGCCTCGACGCCGTCGAGGCTGACCCTGTTGTACCTCAAGGGCTCGAAGACCGATATCGACCTTCCGACGCCGGACCTCTGGCCGGCGGGGGCCGCCACCAGAAGCTCGCCGAGGCCCAAAACGCCCCGGACCGCCGCCCTGATCCCCGCGGAGTAGACGCCATCGTCGTTGGTAACCAGTATACGGTACATCGATAGGATATCAGGGGATGGAGGTATAAAAATGGAGCGACGTATCGTCGAACGATCTTGATAATCACCAAAGAGAGATGGCAGAATTTCAGATAATTTTCATCTCTGCCCGCTCGTCTCCTAGGCCCGGATGACGTCGGTCCTGGTTATTATCCCGAGGAGCTTCTTCGGATCGTCGCCGCTCACCACCGGAAGCCTCCCTATCTTGTTCAGGTACATCAGGTCCATGGCGTACTTTGATGACTGGTCCGGCCTGACGGCGACCACCTCCTTCACGGCGACGTCCCCCACCAGGGTCTTATCCTGATCGGCGATCGGCATCTTCCTCAGGTCGTCGAAGGTCACGATCCCCGCGAGACGACCATCTTCAACCACAGGAAAGCCGTTGAGATTGCTGCTGAAGATCAATTCCCGAAGCTTGCGGAGGGTCATCTCGGGCCCGACGGTGACGACGTCTTTTTCATCGCCTCTCCGGCCGGCACCCCCTTAAGGAGCGGATGGAGGGGGTCGAGGTAGACCCCCCTTCTCATCAGCTTTATCGAGTAGATCGACCCGCCCCCGAGGAGGATCTGGGCTGTGGCGTAGCTGAGGACGGAGGCGATGATGAGGGGTGGAATCCTGCTGTAGCTGCTGGCCATCTCCGGGATCATCACGATGCAGGTGAGAGGCGCCCGGGCAGCGCCTGCGAAGAGGGCGGCCATCCCCAAAAGGCCGTTGTCCGAGGGTTCAGTCAAAGTTCCCGGAAAGGATCTCGTGGACAGGATAGGGGCACAAGGCAGAAGGTGGTCGAAGAAGAGGTGATGGACGACGACGATTAGTTCGCGAAAAAACTCAGCCAAAGCCTCCTGCTGCTCCCACCAGCACTGCCAGAAGGTCTACGAACGCCCCCGTCTGATACTCTGAAAATCGCCTGATAAGCTCCCGCCTCAGGGGCGCCTTAATGCTCACTGGATTATAAACGCTTTATGCCAGCGGCTGCGGAAGTTGGCTCAGCGAGCGCATCCTTTATGATGGAATTCATCACCTCCGGTTCAACTCTCACTTTCTGATCCTAAATGGGAATATATCGATCAAGTTTTTATAAAATATTTTATTAATTAGTTTATTTATTCTATTGATTTAGAATTAATTTAATTTTAAAATACTTGATTTAATTATACGTTTAAATATATATGATTAAACAATAACTA
>CAZHAO010000029.1:0-13818 GCA_964530375.1 uncultured Methanotrichaceae archaeon | reverse complement strand
ATAGCATTTATAGTATATATACTTTTCCATTAATTAGGTTTTTCGAAATCCTCCATATGTATCTTGTATGCTTCAAGTTACTGTTATGAGATTGCTCTTCACGCCTCACTTGATCCACTGCTTGGTTCATTAGCTTCATAACATGGAACTTATCGAATGTTATTGAAGTTTCTGGAAAGTTTCGAGAGACTCCCGATATGAATGCGGGAGACATGTCACAGCAAAAATTACGTAAATTTATACAAGATCCATTATGATCCACAAGGTCGTTTTTAAACGACTCAATTGCCGAAGCATCTTTTCCTTCGCATACATATAAAACCTGAGATTTATCTAAATCTACGAAAACGGATACGTATTTGTGACCTTTTGCTCTTGATGTCTCATCAACACCTACCGATTCAACCTCTGAAAAATCCTCATCCGATCTTGCTTTTAGTACGTAATGCTCCAGGACTCGCCATATTCGGGTATCATATTCTCCGATCAAGTCCGCAACAGATTTAACTGGCATGTGCTGAGCCATTAAAACTATCAAGGAATCCATGAGGAGGGAAAAACCGCTACCTTTTCTTGCCCACGGCACCTTAACAAGTTTGACTCCACAGATATCACACTTCGTTCTGGGAACGCGACAGTTAAGGTAGGTCTTAAACTGGAAGAAATTCAGATGTCTCCAAGTCCTATCGATTGTATCATGAACACCGCATTCAGAGTTGCTGCATTTAGGACATGGAAATTTACTACCAAATTCGAAATCTATGTGGATGTCGAGTCGCTTTCCTTCCAAGTCGAAGTCGATTGAGGCGACATACCAGGGCGGCTGAAGGTTCAGTGCCAGCTTGAAAAGATCCTCGTGTGAGATTGACATGCTTTTTATTCGATAGCATGATATGATAAATGGCTATCTGTTACCCACACGGAATAGCGAAGAGCCATTAAATATTTATTGAACTTGATGGAGAATATACCAGCATGTCATTCTTTCCCACCCTCCGGTCCGGCGGAGGCTCCATCAAGCCCGACGAAGACGCGAACGGCGCCGGTGAGCTTTTATGACCGACGTCTGCCTATCTTTCGAGGTCCACCAACCTTTGAGGCTCCGAAAGGACTTCTTCTGGGGCGGATCTCCCATGAGGAAGATCGAGCCCCACCAGATCTCCGAATTTTATTTCGACGACCCCGAGAACCGAAGGATATTCGACCGCGTCGCCGAGAAGTGCTACCTTCCGACAAACGAGATCATCCTCGATGAGATAAGGCGGCACCGGGATTCGGAGCGGCCCTTCAAGGCCGCCTACAGCTTCTCGGGGGTCTTTCTCGACCAGTGCGAGCGGTACAACCCTGAGGTCCTCGAATCCTTCGCCCGGCTCGTGGATACCGGGATGGTGGAGGTTTTGGAGCAGACCTACCACCACTCCCTCGCCAGCCTCTACGAGGACGGAAAGGAGTTTAGAGAGCAGGTGAAGATGCACCGGGAGAGGATATGGGACAGCTTCGGCACGAGGCCCCGGATCTTCGAGAACACTGAGCTCCTCTACGACGACCGGATCGCGAGGATCGTCGAGGATATGGGCTACGATGGGATCTTCGCCGAGGGGGTGGTTGCCCATCCCAACCACGTCTATCGGCCCGAGGGTTGCGATAGGATATCCCTCCTCCTCCGGGACTACCAGATCACTGACGACATGGGATTTCGGTTCTCGGCCCGGTGGTGGAACGAGTACCCCCTCACCGCCACCAAGTACGCCTCCTGGATCGCCGCAAAGCCCGGCGAGGTCGTCAACATCTTCTGCGACTACGAGACCTTCGGCGAGCACCAGTGGGCCGACACCGGGATCTTCGAGTTTTTGAAGTTCCTCCCCCGCGAGATCTTGAAGGTGGAGCACCTGAGGTTTGCCACCCCCACCGAGGTTGCGGAGAATAACCCGCCCATCGAGATCATCAGCGTCCCCAAGACCACCTCCTGGGCAGACATCGAAAGGGACACCAGCTGCTGGCTGGGAAACGCTCTCCAGTGGGCCTGCTACTCATACCACCGGAGGCTCGAGGGTCCGATAAAGGAGAGCGGCGACCAGCGCCTTCTTGAGACGTGGAGGACCCTCGCCCTCTCCGACCACCTCTACTACGCCTTCACCCACGGCGGCGCCCCCGGCGAGGTCCACAACTACTTCAGCCCCTACGGCAGCCCCTACGACGCCGCCGTCACTCTCTTCTCCGTCCTCTCCGACCTCCACTATCGGGTCAAGTCCTGGGTCGATGCCGCCTCCGACCCCTTCCTATTCTCGACGGGGATGGACCAGTTCACGGGGGACGTCGCCTGGGGCCGGAGAAGCCTGAGAGAGGCTCTGGAAAGGGTAAAGATCGATTCCCTCGAATACCACGCCAAAAGGGGAGACCTCTCCGCCTGGGCGAGGGGGAGCCTCGACGACGTCGACCTCGCCGAAAGGCTCGAAGATGCAGAAGGGCTCCGGGGCGAGGGGCTCAGGGCAGCCCTTTGCGAGGCGGTGGATGGGGCCATGAGAAAGGAGGGGTCAGAGAGGAAGAAGGCGGAGCGAGGCGGGAAGAGGGATCCCTCAAAAAGCGGGAGGAAGAAGATATGAGCATCGATCTCAGTTTTCATCCGAAGAGCTATCAAGAGGGGACAGGACGCGAATGGCTGATCACAAACGGCATTGGAGGCTACGCCTCCTCGACGATCCTGGGGGCGAACACCAGGTCCTACCACGGCCTCTTGGTGGCGGCGCTGAGCCCGCCCACGGAGAGGACCCTCCTCCTCTCGTCCCTGGACGAGGAGCTGGTATCCGAGTCGGGCCGCTATCATCTCGCCTGCCACCAGTACCCCGGCACCATATACCCCCAGGGTTTCCGTCACCTGGAGGAGTTTCGGCAGGACCCGATCCCCACCTTTCTATATCGGACCGATGACGGCACCATCGTCATTAAGAGCGTATTCATGGTCGCCGGCGAGAACACCACCGTCGTTCGGTACGAGGTCGAGGGATCCTGCCTCTTCAAAGCGGTCCCCCTCGTCAACTGCAGGAGCTTTCACGTCGCCTCTCGCTCCCCATCTATGGACCAGGAGAGGATGGATCTGGAGGGCGGAGAAAGCGGCGTCCGCCTCCGATCAGGGTGCAACTTCGTCCTCGTCTCCGATAGGGCCCTCTACGTGAGAGAGGGGCTCTGGTACAATAACCTGGAGTACGAGGTCGAAAGGCAGAGGGGGCTTCTCTGGAGGGAGGACGCCTTCTCCCCCGGACGGTTCGAGGTCCAGGTCGACGGCCACCTATCCTTCAGCATCGTCGCATCAGTCGACAGGGACTCGGCGGAGGGCGTCGATGATCTGATGGAGAGGGAGGTGGAGAGGATCAGACGTCTTTCCTGGAAGGGGAGACGAGACCCGAGGTTCAGAGTTCTCGCGGCCAGAGCCGACCAGTTCCTGGTCCGAAGGGGCGAAGGAAAGAGCATCATCGCTGGGTACCACTGGTTCAACGACTGGGGGAGGGACGCCATGATCTCCCTTCCGGGCCTCCTCCTCACAACCCGCAGGTTCGATGAGGCCCGAGCCGTCCTCGCCACCTTCGCCGGGGCGATGAAGGACGGGCTCCTCCCCAACGACTTCGGGGCGAAAGGGTACAACACCATCGACGCAGCCCTCTGGTTCTTCTGGTCGATATACAAATACTGGGCCTACTCCGGGGAGACGGGCCTGGTGAGGGAGCTATTCCCGTCCATGCGGGCGATCGTCGACCGCTACTCTCGGGAGACGCCGGGATCCTTCTCCGACGAGGACTGCCTCATCGTCTCAAAGCCCGGCCTCACCTGGATGGACGCGAGGGTGGGAGGCGAGTTCGTGACGCCCCGGCCCGGAAAGGCCTGCGAGATCAACGCCCTCTGGTACAACGCCCTGAGGGCGATGGAGGTCTTCGCCCGGGAGCTCGGCGAGGACTGGGACGACGATCTCGCAGAGAGGGTCGGAGAAAGCTACCATAAGTTCTGGAATCCCGATAGAGGATGCCTCTTCGATCTGATCGACGAGACCGACCCAGCGATCAGGCCGAACCAGGTTATAGCGGCATCCCTTCCCTTCACCCCCCTCGACGACGACCAGATCAGAGGGGTCGTCGATCTTGCCACCGAGGAGCTCCTCACCCCCTTCGGCCTGAGAACCCTCTCGCCGAAGGACCAGGCCTACGTAGGACGGTACGAGGGGGGACCCGCCGAGAGGGATCGGGCCTACCATCAGGGAACGGTCTGGCCCTGGCTCGTGGGGCCGTACGCGACCGCCCGCCTGAAGGCGAGCCGTCACACCAAAAAGGAGAGAGACGAGGCGAAGGAGCTTCTGAGGCCCCTCATGGACCTGGAAGGCTCGATCGGCGTGGGGACGATCTGCGAGGTCTTCGACGGCGACGAGCCCCACCGGCCCGGAGGCTGCATATCCCAGGCCTGGTCCGTCGGGGAGGTGATGAGGGCCTGGTCGGAGGACGTGATGGGAGGGTCGAGAAGGCTGAAGGGGGGCGACGTTTAGAGGGCGAGCTTCGGCCTTCCTCTCCCCGGGATCGCCAGCTTTTTCGAGCCTTCGATCACCTCGTCGTCGCCGGGGCCTCTTTCTCTTCTTCAGCCCCTTCCGTTCAAGCCCGTCCGAAGCCTCTTTTTTCGATCGTCTATTCGGAGAGGGTCGCATTTGACGGCATCGCCATCATCGCCATCAGCATATCGAGCCAGGAGGGGGCAGCCATCGCCTCATCCGGCACCTCTATCACCACCGGCTCGTTGTAGTTGGAGTACGTCACCGTCGAGTCGGACTCTATCTCCATATCGATCTCGCCCATCTCGCCGACGGGAAGGCCCATCATATCTGAGGTCAGGGTCATCTTCAAAGCGACCTGGTTTTTCAGAGGCAGGTGAGTCTCCTTGGATATCCAGGTCGTCCACTCCATCTCGCTATCCTCGAAGATCTCGGTGATGTTCATGGCGTAAAGCGGCATCGAGCCCATCTGCTGGTTTAGGATCATGGTGAAGGTCTCCATGTCGGGGATCACTTTCACCTTGTAGGCGGCCTCGCCGTTGACCTTCTCGGAGCCCGCCAATTCGATCTCGGAGGAGTTGAGAAGCTCTGCCTGGGTTCTAACCTGGTTCTGCTGGTCCCACATATCTTCGGGCAACCCCGGCATCCTCGTCCAGTTCCCGTCGATCTTGGTGTACATGGTGTCTCCCTTCATGTACATCTCCATCTCCGAAACGACCTCTCCCGTCTCTTCAGAGCTGGTGGTGGTGGTCGTGGTCATCTTCATGGCGCGGTCGGTGACGTTTAGCGCGCCTTCGCCCCCAGACTTTGTCTCAAAGCTCATAGTCCGGAGGGTTCTGTTCGTCTCCGAGTTGTTGGTCACTTTTATGGTCTGCTCCATGTCCACGGCGAAGGCGGCGGTCTCGACGTCCTCCACCGACTCGATCATCATCGCCTTCAGCTCTTCGGCGCTCGGCTTCTCATCGACGCAGCCGGAGAAGGCGACGACCATCAAGGCCAATAACAGTAATAGTTTCTTCATGTGCCAAGCCCTCTCTACGATGCACTATTTCACACTATCGTTCGGCTTTCGGGCCCGTCTCCCGACCAAAAATAGACGATCATCGGCTGGTCAAGGGGGCGCCAGAGCCAGCATATGCTTGTTTCCAAGATAGACCCGGGAGAGGTGCTTTTTCGCCGCCTCGAGGCAGCGGGCCGCCTGAGAGCGGGGGGTCACAGGAAGGTCCCTCATCATGAAGTCGGGGTGGAATATCAGGAGGGAGTAGGGCATCTCCGGGCTCAAACCTGCTATGAACTCGGCGATCCCCTCCACCTCCGCCTCGTCGACGTACCCTGGGACGAGGAGGGTCGTCGCCGTGAGGAGAGGAGCCTCTCTCGCATCGAAGAGCTCGGCGATCATCTCGAAGTTCTCGAAGGCCCTTCGGTTGGAGACTCCGGATAGGGCGAGGCTCATCTTCTCGTCGAAGGCCTTGAGGTCGAACTTCACGATCCCGCCGGACCGCAAAGATAGCTCTGCCGCCCTCTTCACCAGCGCTGGATTTCCGCAGCCGTTCATCTCCCAGCAGATCCGGGGCCTTGGTCCACCGTCTCCCCCTCCGCCGTCCTCATCTCCTCCCCCTTTTCTGTCGTCCTTCTCTTCCATCTCCAGCATCCGCTTCGAGGCCCTGAGGGCGAAGGGGAGCTGGGGCTCGGGGCTTCCTCCGAAGTAGCAGACGCATTCGGCCTTCGGGTTCGACCTGACCCGCGAGACGAAGGCGTCGAGGCTCATCAGGGGCGGGAGCTGCAGCTCTCGGTGGGACTCGTTCTGGCAGAAGAGGCAGTCGAAGTTGCAGCCGTAAAGGAAGACCGCCACGTTCACCTTTCCCTCACCGGGAGGGGCGAGGGAGCCGGGGCAGAACCAGGATGCGCAGCAGTTCGTCGGAAGAGGATCCTCGTAGGTCGCAAGGAGGCCGCAGCCGGGAAATAGGCTTCCCACCCGGTCGCCCCAGTTCTTTCGGACCCCGCAGTAGCCGACCTGGCCGGGGGCGATGACGCACTCGTTTGAGCAGAGGGAGCAGCGCCTCGCCCCGGGCTCGGTGGACCGCGGGACGTCGGGCGGGAGGGGGAAGGGCTTTCTGGCGAGGCGGTGGGCCTTTCTTATCAAAGGCTCTGCCTCATCGGGCCTCTCCCGGATGCAGGAGGGGCAGACCCCCAGGATCTTTGCGGCCTCGCCCCGGCCGCAGATGGTGCATCTCAAGACGATCGCCTCCATCTAACTTGAGTTATTCTTTTACACTTCAAAGATCATAAGGTGAACGGGTTGAAGGGACGGAGGAATAATGTCCGGGATCGAGAGGACGATAGAGGCGTCGAAGGAGGTTTTTGCCGACTGCCGCCTTGAAAACGGGGCGATAGTCGCCGCAAACCCCGCCAGAGAGCATTACCCAAAAGAGGCGAAGCACTACTTCTACGTCTGGCCGAGAGACGCCTCCTACGCCTGTATCGCCGCGGACCTCCTGGGCCTTGCGGAGTTCCCGGAGGGCTTCTTCCGCTGGTGCCTTCGGAGGGCGGAGGGGTTCGGAGATTCGGGCCTCTTCTTCGAGAAGTACTATGTTAACGGCCTCAAGGCCTCCGGCCGGTTCCAGCCCGACCAGACGGGATCGGTCCTCTTCGCCATCGGGCACCATTACCGGGACGATTCAGAAGGCGCCCGGGCGTTCGAGGATCTGGTCA
Source organism: uncultured Methanotrichaceae archaeon (assembly GCA_964530375.1). Taxonomy (GTDB): domain Archaea; phylum Halobacteriota; class Methanosarcinia; order Methanotrichales; family Methanotrichaceae; genus Methanocrinis. The sequence goes on along the minus strand of CAZHAO010000029.1, from coordinate 6,578 downwards.
AAAAGGCGGCCGACGGCCTCGCCAGCGCCTGGAACGGCAAAAGCTTCAGCCTCGTGGCAAATGACCTCTGGGAGGAGAGGCTCGCCTTCCCGGACCTCGAGGAGAACTTCAGCTACTCCCTCGCCGCCTGTAGCCGGGGGCTCGAGTCCGCTTGCGAAATGATCCCTGAAGGGGAAGGGGCGGAAAAGTGGAAGACTGCGTCCGAGGAGATGAGGTCAAGGCTGGATGAGCACTTCGTCGGCGGCCATTTCGTCCGATCTTTTGGGAAATTAATTGATCGGCGGATCGACGCCTCGGTCCTGGGCCTCGTATACCCCTTCGCGATCTACGAGGCCGACGACCCCCGGATCGTCTCGACGGTCGAGGAGATCGAGAGACAGCTCGTGGTCCCTGACGGTCCCCTCAAAGGAGGGGTTCATCGCTACGAGCAGGACGAGTACGACGGCTGGATCTTCGAGGGTATGCACCGAAAGAAGGGCGGAGGAGCTTGGCCCCTCCTCAACTTCTGGCTCTCGACGTACTGGGCAAAGAGGGGCGATCTTGAGAGGGCGCGAGGATATTACGACTGGGCCATGGAGAGGACGGAGGGATACATCCCGGAGCAGATCTTCGATAACGACATCCAGATATCAGTCTCGCCTCTCCTCTGGTCTCACTCGATCTTCGTCATCGCATCGAAGTTTTTGGCGCAGCTGTGAATTTAAGATGAGATGCAATGACCCGTGCTCGCACGGCTGCCAGAGTATAATCGATATCTTGAAAAGTGAGGCAGGGTTTTCGACCCTACCATTCGCTCTCTGCCTTCCAGGAGGCCTCTTTGAATACGGTGCCCGGATACTTCACCTCAGAGGTGAACTCTTCTGTCACCAGGCGGTACTGTCTCTGGTTTCTGTTGCCGCGACGCTCTAAGACGCCGTCGTAGTACATCCGCGATAGGTACGTCGAGACGGTGCTGAGCTTTATGTCGTCGGATACTGTCTCGTACCGATCTCTCAGCTCGTTTGAGGAGAACCAGGAGTCTGGAAACTCTTGCCTCACGAAGATCTCCAGCCGGTCTCTTTTGGTCCGGCTGTCTTCAGGTTTGGACTGGGGCACCTCTCGGAGATCGTCTGCCCCCTCTGAGAAGACGCCTGCTGCGATCAAGAAATCGATGACCTTCTCTCGAATGATGGCACCTTCAAATACGTGCATCGACCTCATTTTGCCGTCTTCGATCTCGATCTTGACCTTCATCCAATTCACCCTCTCTCCGGGGGGACTCTGATGACAGGCTCCAACCCGCCCTTCATGGAATTGGAGATGGAGAAGCCCGATTAACAGATCGAGGGAATAGTTATCGGCGAACCGGGACGAAATCGCATAGAACTCCTGATCCGCCCACCCCCTTCATTTAAACCCTTCACTTTTGGTGTTAATCGCGACGATGATGAAGGGCGAACCGGGATGAGAGCCGTCTCGGAGAACTCCATCCGATCCGCCCGCCCCCCCTTCATTGCTTATCTCCCTTACCAGCTACGTACTTAAATGTGAACTTGGAGCCCCCGGGGCTCCAAAGGCAGATGAAACTCCACCTCAGTCTCCCCTTCACTTCCCCTACCAATGGTGAACCTTCGCCCCCTTCAAAGCGTCGGCCCCCCCTTCATTGCCATGTGATCAGACAGGATGCGAATTTACTTCTGCCAACATCCCTTCTGTTATATTGGTATATAAACTTTTCTAAGTGTAGGGAGTTGTAGTAGCTTGATAAAAGCCATTAAATTGGGTTTAATTTCGAATTAAAATCGAAATAATCGTTTTACTTCTGTTCACAAGACTCGAAAATGGTTTTGGAATTAAATCCTCCAGATATGAGATAATTCGTGATCCTCCGAGAAATAAAAATGATCGTAATCGGAAAATTTCGCCATCATCTCTGGTAAACGCCTCGATGGCCGAAAAAGATGCCGCCGCGTCACCCGTCGAAATTGAAGGTTTGAGAAGTGCAGGTCCTACCCGTCGCGAAGGTTTGTGGTGAAGGGGCCTCTTGAGCCTTCTTCGTATCGCCTGCCACCACTGCACTGGCGGCAGATCCCCGAAGTGGGATCAAAACATCGCGCGCAGACCAGCCTTCCACAGATCTGGCAGGTAAAAAGCTTGCCCGTCCTGCCGCATATGCTGCAGACGCCAAAAAGCTCCATGATATCAAGACGCCTGATACGGTTCGAAGTACTCCTCCACCAGCCAGTCGCCGATCTCTTTCATATACTTGCGCTTCCGCTCATCCTCCAGAGCGGCCTGGTAGATCTCGGATAAGTCTTCGTACATGTATGTCTCCCAGGCTGGTGAGGACCCATTTAAATCTGTCGCGCGCCTGAGGGGGGACGTTCCGATGGCGAAAAGCTGCGATGGATTGTCGAAGGCGCTCGCATTCACAAAGGGGAAGCTCTTCAGTCGTTTCCCTTCTTCCAGAGCATAAGCGCCACGTCTTTTGAGTCAAAAACACCCTTCAGCAGGCCCGCGTGAAGAGGATGATCCCCACAGATTATCATCATCGTGCCCTTCGGAATTGCGGCCGCGAGGTCTCCTAAATAGCCGTCGATGGCGGATGCGGCATCTCGAATCTCGTCGATCCCTCCTCCCCGATGCGCGATTCGATCGATCCCGATGAAGTGGACGACGAGAAGCCTTGGGTCGCCGTCGAGAGCTGCGAGGGCCTGAGTCAGGATCTCCCTGTCGAAATCCCGGACGCCCAGGCTTTTGGGAACGCCCATCACCATCTTCACGAAGCCCTCGAAGGTCCGGGCGCCCTCCTCCTCCATCACCACCGCTGATCGAACGTTCTCGGAGCTAGCCCATTCCAGAAGGCTTCTTATATCGGATTCGGAGGCCTGGCTGGTGGTGCTGATGCCGTGGTTTTGGGGCATGAGGCCTGTGAGGATCGAGGCGATGGCCGGGGTGGTGGAGGGGGCTACGGACTCAGCCTTCAGGAGGAGACCCTCTTCGGCCATCGATCTCATCCTCGGAAGGCCCTGCTCCAGCGCCCTGTAGAGGCCGTAACCGAGGCTGTCGACGATGGCGAGGACGACTCTGTCGCATCTCCATCCCTCCACCTCGTCGATGGGCTTCCCGTCGATGGGTGGCGTTCTCACCCCCAGAGCCCGAGCCATCGTGGGGGCGACGTCTATCAGCTTTATCGATCTCATCTTCCGCAGCTTAAAAATGGTATCTTCATTCTAAATCACCCCTTACATCCGACCGGATGCCGTGTGGAGCCGGATCGCTGAAGTAATTTTGGTTTAGTCGGACCCATGAGGGCCATAACTATAAACTTGCATCGAATACATGAAGCCGATGGATCTGAAGACCAAGGCGCGGCTGATCTCGGTGGGGAGCGTTGAGCTGCCGGAGGTCTTTTCTCCCTCGGGGCCGGCGTCGACGGCAGGTCCCGGCGCCGGAGAGAAGAACGTCTTCTTATGGTCCGGCGATCGGAGGGTGAGGCTCTCGGCCGCGGAGAGATCTCCCCTGAAGCTGGAGGAGCTTCCGGGAAGCGAGGTGGCGATCTTCGAGGACGGGGTCGAGGTCGCCCGGGGCGTTCTCGAGCGGCCCCTCCTCCACTGTCCGAGGCAGGCCTACATCACCGTCAGCGAAAGGTGCATCTACGACTGCAAGTTCTGCGCCGTGCCGAAGCTATTTGGGGGCGTCAAGTCCAAAGCGAAGGTCGAGAGGATGGTGGCCGAGGCCTGGGAGACGGGGGAGCTTGAGGCGATATCCCTGACCAGCGGCGTCGAGCGGTCTCCGGAAGATGAGGTCAAAAGAGTCGCCGAGATCGTGAGATCCCTCCGCAGATTCGACGTGCCGATAGGGGTCTCAGTAACCCCGGCCAAGAGGTCCAGCGAGATCCTCAAGGCGGCGGGAGCCGACGAGATCAAGTACAACGTCGAGTGTCTCGACCCGGATCTTTTCGGGAAGGTCTGTCCCGGAGTCTCCCTCGCGAAGATCAAGATGGCGCTCTCGGACGCCGTCGAAAAATTCGGCGATAACAGGGTCTTTTCAAACGTGATCATAGGCCTCGGCGAGTCTGATCGCGCCCTCCGGGAGGGGATCGAGGAGCTCGCCGGGATGGGCGTCCTCCCGGTCATCAGGGCCGTCTATCCCCATCCGCTGAGGAGGGGCGAGATCGAGATGGTCAGGCCGTCTCCGGAGCGGCTCATAGACCTCGCTCGCTTCGCCAGACGGGTCATAGACGAGCACGGCCTCCGGGGCGACGTCGCCGAGACGGGATGCTATCGCTGCACCGGCTGCGACCTGATCCCCCATCGGGATCTGTAACCCGAAGACAGATGCTCATCGATCCGCGAAGGTGAGCTCAGGGACCTGTCGTCGCATTTCTCGAAGCGCCCCGCTTCGTCTCATTTTTGCCGACCTTCCTCAAGAGATATGCGGTGCATATCCCTCCGATGAAGGTGTGAAACCACAGCTGAGCGACCCTGGCGAGGATGGTGACCGCAGCAGCGTCGTGAAGGGATACCCCCACCGCTGTGAAGAGGGCGGTCATGAGGATGTCGACTATGCCGAGGCCCCCCGGCAGGATCAGGGGCAGGGTCTGGAAGACCATTATCACCGAGTAGACCGCAAATATGACGAAGATGGGGAGATCCACCCCCAGGGACCGAAAGGCGACGAAGGCCACCAGGTTCACGGATAGCCAGCCAGCGAAGGCCCAGAAGGAGCTCAGGATGAGGGGACCGTTCCGATTTCGCAAGAGGAGCATGCTCTGCTGGAACTGGCGGGTTATGCTGCAGTATAAGCTCCTGTTGACGCTTCGCTTGAAGGTAAACTCCGCCTGGTCGATGACGGCGTTGACCATCCTCTGGAGGAGGTTCTCTGAGAAGCAGACCCCGACGAAGAGGACGCCCACCGATACCATGAGAAATATCATCGAAAAGCAGGTGGTGAGGGCCCAGGAGGGAACCTCGTAGCGGAGGACGAGGTAGCCGAGGCCAAGAGACATCCCCAGAACGAAGGGGATCGCCGTAATGATCCGAGTGGCGGCGACGCTGGCGGTGCAGGAGTCGAGCCTCGCGTTTCTCGCGATCTTGTTCAAGAAGTAGAGGCGGGCGGTCTCGCCCGAGACGCTCCCCGAGGGGATCAGGTTGTTCAGAAATATGCTGGACATGTAGATGAAGAAGACGTCGGCGAGAGAGATCCTGGAGTCCAGCTCTCTGACCAGGGTCTTCCAGGATAGGGCGTTGAAGACTACGTTCAGGAGGGATAGGAGAAAGGCGAGGCCGAAGATCGCCAGGTTCACCTGGGCGAGGCTTTCCGTCACCTCAGAAAGCCCCAGGTGGTAAAGATAAGCGAAGTAGGCGGATAGCCCCAGGACCACCAGTCCCGTCGATTTTCTGGCGTCTATCGTCGGAAGCTCTACGTCTTGGGCCACACCGCCTACGAGGCTCTTGGCTTAGAAATAGTTATCTTTTCAATATTCAGAATATAATCGCCTTTATCTGAAGGGCATTTCGAAGGGATGACAATTGCACAGCTGGAGGCCGGATAAGTACGCGGAAAGCTCCTCGGCCCAGAAGCTCTGGGCAGAGGAGCTGATAAGAAAGATCGAGATCGATGGGAGTGAGAGGGTTCTCGACATCGGGTGCGGAGACGGCAGGATCACCGCCAGCATCGCAAATCTGGTGCCGGGAGGATCGGTCCTGGGGATCGACAGCTCAGGAGAGATGGTCCGGTTCGCTAAAGAGAGGTTTCCGCCCGAGATCCACAAAAACCTCCGGTTCGCAGAGGCCGACGCCCGGACCCTCGATTTCGAGGAGGAGTTCGACCTGGTGGTCTCCTTCGCCGCCCTCCATTGGATCGCCGACCACGGACCCGTCCTCCGAAAAATCCGGCGAGCCCTCAGGCCCGGGGGCAGAATCTTCCTCCAGTTCGGCGGTCGGGGCAACGCCGCCGCGCCCCTGAATATCGCCGAAGAGATAACCCGCGAGGCGAGGTGGCGGTCTTACTTCGAAGGCTTCGACTTCCGGTACGGCTTCTTCGGGGCCGAAGAGTACAGGGTCTGGCTCGAAGAGGCGGGCCTATCGCCCCTGCGGGTCGAGCTGATCCCCAAAGAGATGGTCCAGCCGAGCCCGGAAGCCTTGGCCGGCTGGATCGAGACGACGTGGCACCCCTACCTGGAACGGGTCCCCGAGGAACTCCGCACCGAGTTCATCTCCGAGATCGTCGACCGCTACCTCCGGGACCATCCCCTCGACGATGAGGGGAGGGTCCACGTCGGGATGATGAGGCTGGAGGTGGTGGCGGAGAAAGGTCGGAGCTGAAGGCGGAGCCGAGCGAGCGGATCGGATTCATTGGTCATCGGTTAAGGAAATAAAATGCCTTTTTCCTGAAGTTCATAATACGATTTATGCGATGCTAAAATGAAAGCAGAATTTGAGAAGGGATTGCTGCACTCATTTTGATCCGGCCAAGCTCAGAGGACTTGCTACTAAGACTGCTACTACATCGCGATTCTTCCCTTAACCGATGACCTATGAAGTAGCTTTACATGTTGCCACGGCACCAAGTCCGGATGGAAATCGAGATTTCGA
>CAZHAO010000028.1:8729-14023 GCA_964530375.1 uncultured Methanotrichaceae archaeon | reverse complement strand
CCATATGAGGCCTGATGAAGTTGTAATAGATCTGGTTCATGGGAATGATGGGCGTATCACCTACCTTGATGCCCCTCATAACCTTCTCCCTCTCCCTGATGCTACCATTCATCCGTTCCAGGACGTTGTTGAGGCTCTCGCGAAGCGCCACGTCCGCGACGTGCTTGCATGACTGGTGATGATCGTAGCCATAAAGATGCGGAAAAAGAGTAACAGAAGAGGCGAAGAAGATGAAAACGAGAGAGAAGGGACGAAGCCCTCAGAGCCCCGTCGCGCTCGCCAGCTGGAGGCTCTCGGCCCGGTCGCCGTTCCCCTCCACCAGCACCACCCGGCTGCCGTCGTTCCAGAGGTAGATGTACTTCAGCTCTCCTCCGACCTTGTCCCTGATCTCGGTGACCTGGCGGCCGTTGACGACGGCGGTGCTGAACCGGTCAACCCCCACGAAGGGGGGCTTCTCAAACTTCGGCTGGGCCTTGTAGTTTGCGACGGCGGCCTCGGCCTTGGCCTCATTTTCGCAGTCCATCACTGTGACCCTCGCGTCATAGTCCACGCCCATCTCGCCCCACTGGTACTTGCCCACGGTGGCCTCGACAGCGCCGATATCCTCATCTCCCCTGAAATCGGCGATCTCATCCTCCATGTCTATCCCCTGGGTCGAGTCGTCGATGACGGCGATGAGCGAGAACCCCTCGGGCAGGTTCTCGGTGGGGACGCCGGCGGCCTCCTCGCCGCCCTTCTTCTCCGAGCTGATGCAGCCAGCGGCCAGGACCAATCCGGCGATGAGCAGCATGCAAACCGCGCACTTCAGGTTCATGAGAGCAAGAAGGCCCGCTTTAGCCTGATAAAGGCTTTGCTGAAATTGGGGGGGGTTGGCATTTTGAGGTTTTCGAATCTCGATGATCCTCATCGTATCATGACCTTTCCGAGCCCCACCAGGAAGAGGGCGAGCATCAGCCACCCGAGGATCCCCTCGGCGATGACCAGGTACTTGTACCTCCCCAGAGCCTGGTAGTACGCCGGAGCCTGGGCGATGAATACAAGGGAGCTGAAGTACATAGCCTCGCCGAAGCTCGGATGCTCCGGACCAGAGGAGGCGCCACCGAGGTCATGCCGATGCCGCGCCGCCCGCGGTGGCGGATCCTCCCCGATCCCGCCGGGTTCGACCTCAAGAGACCAGTCCTCTCCTCCGGCGCCGGAGGGCTCCGCCACCATCCCGTTCTCCGCGTCGCGCCTCTCGCTCTGGAGGAGCCCCTTTCCCAGGTAGAAGACTGCCCCGAAGATGATGATTATGGAGAAGGACCAGGCGACGGTGTAGTCGGGGCGGACGCCGTAGCCGCAGGAGAGCCAGGCGAGGTAGTCGATGGCCTTGGACCAGCCTAGATCCTTTCTCTCCTGGGCGAGCTTCCGATAGTGGTAGTAGCAGTCGTCGGCGTCCTGGAACCAGCCGAGCCGCTTGTAGTTCTCGACGAGCCCCATGTAGACCTCGTCCCTGAATACGAGGTGGTCCTCCATCGTCCTCCAGGGTATGACGAACCCCTCGATCTCGGTGTTGTTGAGGTGGACCCTGGAGCCCTCGCCGAAGGTGGTGCCGTTCAGCTTCATGTAGGATATCGTCGAGCCGTAGAGGAGGAAGTCCCCGTCGAAACGGGAGTCCTCAAACTCCGCAAAGCTGCCGAACTCTACGCCGGCGAAGTTGGCGTCCCCTTCGAAGGTGACGTTGGCGATGAAGCTTCTCCCCGGAAAGGTGGCGAGGAGGAAGTCCGCCACCCCCGAGAAGGTGGAGCCGTAGAAGTTCGTCCACCTCCCGAGCTCGGCGTCCTCGAAGTGGGCGTCGTCGAGGAACCGAACGCCGTCGAAGAGGACGTACTCCTCGGCGAACCGGGTGAAGTTGAAGTCGCAGGTCTCGAAAAAGACGGCGTTCGAGAAGTAGGCGTCGCGGCCGAACCTGGTCCCGCAGAACTCGGCCTCTCCCTCGAAGACGGCCGAGTCGAAGAAGACGGTATCCTCGAAGGCGGCAAAGGAGAAGTCGGCGGAGTCGTTGAACCGGGCCTCGCTGAAGAGGACCATATTCTCGAAGGCCGTCTCCTCGAAGCTGACGGTTGAATCGAAGATCGCCCCCTCCATCCGGACCGGGTCCTGGACCTCGCAGTCGACGATGGTGATCGACGACCTCACCGGCCCCTCCAGCCCCCGGAGGTCGAGATCCCCAACGATCCTCACGTGATGCCGCTCGACGGCCCTCCCGTCCTTGATCTCTGTGAGGATATCCCTTGCGTCCACCACAACGAGATCCTCTTTGGAGGATCCCGATCCCGGAATGATTGCGCCGATGATGGCGAGGACCGCCACGAGCCCCATCAGCACGATGGACCAAATCCGCATCAAACCACTGAGCCTTCTCCTAAATCATCCCCTCACTACTGCCGGCCTTCCGAGATAGCTCAGCCGGTTCTCGACGGTTATCTCGTCGGCGGCGCAAGATACGGCGATCGCCAATCCGGCAAAGAAGATAGAGCAGAACAACTTCAACGAGAGATGGTTTCTCAAGGACCCCATAATCGACCCTCAGTTCTGGTCCGGCCTCCAAGGTCTTTAATTTTTCCGGCCGACTGCCCAGGTGCGGGATAGGGATGGCAAGATCGACCCAAGAGGATGATCCGAAAGGATCCAGAGGCGCCTAAGCCGGCTCCAAAAACGCCTTCTGGCTGGTGATGTTCACCTCGACTATGCGGCCCTTTGCCTCCTTCGTCCTCCCCAGGATGTCCTCCATCAGGACCTTCTCGCCTCTGGTGACGAGGACGACGACCCCCTCCATCAGGCTCTCCTTCTCGCCCTTCATGAAAACTGACAGCTCGCACATTTTTAGTCACCTCGAAAAATCCCGGCTTAATCTTAAAATTTAAGTAGCAGGCGGACCCGGTGGGATTCGAACCCACGACCCCCGGGTTAGAAGCCCGGTGCTATATCCTGGCTAAGCCACGGGCCCGCTACACCGTCGAAGCTCAGGCCGCCTCTGGAACCTTCTGGCCCAGGGAGGCCTTGAGCTGATCCTGGAGCTGAGTGAAGCGCTTCTGAATCCGCTCCTCCTGCTTTGCGAGGGTCTTCAGCCGCAGGTCCAGGACGTCCTTCTTCTCCTTGAGCTCTTCGATCAGCTTGTTCCGATCGGCCTTGAAGAGCACCTCGCCCACGCTCTTATAAACGACCGCACCCTCGGGGCTCGCCTCCAGCTCCTTGACCGCAGACTCCGTCTCCCGGAGGATCATCTCTATCTGGCTTTTCTGGCCCAGCAGCGCCTGAGCCTGCTGCTGGAGCTGCTGGAGCTGTGCTATCTGGTTCTGTACCTGGGGTGGCAATTCGCCGCTCATACCAACACCATTTCCATTGCTATCTTGACCAATCTGATCCACGTGTTCAGGGCTGCCCGGAGGGATACCACGTCCTCGCTCTCGACAGAGAGGCGAACTCCTCCCTCGCAGGTCTCAAGCTTAACCTTGCTCCTCTGGACCTGATCCAGCGCCTCGGGAGCGAGGGCCGCATAAACCCGATGGGGGTCATCCACCTCGAAGACGAGATCTGCCCTTCCTCTCATATCTTCAGCCTGACGATCAGCTCTATGCCTTCGACGAGATCGATCTCGCGTCCGCCGACCCCGATCGGCCTTCCGGCAGCGCCCTCGGGCGAAATCTCAAGGCCGAAGAAGAAAGCCTCGAAGGCGACCATCTTGACCTCTTCCTCGTCGTCGAGGCCTGAGTTGCCCCAGGTGATGCGCTCGCAGCCGAGGAAGCTCGCGAGCCTCCTCGTCCGGGGCGAGGGCCTCCTCGAGGTGGCAAGCCGCATCAGACCGCTTTAATCCTCTTGACGGTGGTGGGCCTCTCCTTCATGAGGATCCGATGGCCGCAGTAGGGACACCTGATGCCGCTGTACTCGTAATCGACCTCCACGGTCTTCTTGCATCTGGTGCACCTGTAGGCCACTTCACTCAGCCTCCACAGCCCTCTTGACGGACCGGGCCACGGACTGGCCGACGGTGGTTACGGGCGTGTAGGTCCCTCCGGCGAAGGTGTGGCCGCACTTGGTGCACCTCCAGATTCCGGTCCCCTCCCTCTTCACCTGAAGCCGACCGCAGACGGGACATTCGTACCTCTTCTTGCTCCTCTCCTCGATATCTGCGACCAGCTTTCGGATCTTCCTTCCGTACCTAGGCCCGAACCTTCCGGCGGACCTGGTCTTCCTTCCCTTCTTGAACTTCTTGACCATGATTTATACTTCCAGAAACTTCTCCCGGATCTCCTTAGCCCTCTCACATGCTATATCAACGATGCGGTAGATGTGATCCTGGCTTATGAATCCGGGGCCGCTCTTCTGCATTCCGCAGACCAACCCGTCGGCGGTGGTTATCACCGTCAGCTTCGTGTCCGCCACCGACTCCTCGTCGGTATCGGGATCGAATATTATGGCGTCGCCGAACTCGACGGCCGTGGTGGCCACGGGGACGTCCTTCACCGGCAGAGGATAGTCCTCGCCGAGGGCGTACTGGGCGGCGGGAACCTTCGCCGTCATCAGGGCCGCGATCGCCCCGAGGCTCGATGCGTCCATGAGGTTTCCGCAGTCGTCGAGGACGTGAACGTCTATGAATACTATCCAGACCTTCTCACCCGGCGTTATGCAAAGGGCCTCCAGGTCGATGGCCCCCGACTCTCGGACGCCCCGATCGACGACACGGGCCAGCTCGATCCCCACCTCGTTCGGGGGTCCCGGCTCGAAGCTGGGCGAGGCGAGGGGGACGAGCTCGGCGTTGGTGATGATGACGCCCTTGTTGGGGGTATCTGAGAAGGGCTCTCCCGGCTGGATCTTTACGCCCACCATCACCTGGGTATTTCCGAGCTTGACGAGGGCGCTGCCGTCGGCCTTCTTCACCGGTCCCGTCTCCAGGACGATCTCCCGGTACTCGTCGAAAGCCCTGCCGTCGGCCCTCTCACCCTTTAAAACCAGATGGTAGAGGTAGTCCTTCCTGATCTCAGCCATCACGACGTCGCTCATATCTCTTCCTCCGCCGCGGCTGAAGGCTCTTCACAGATCTCCCCCTCAACGTGACTGTACCGATCGACCAGCACCCTCCTCTGGATCTCGTATATCTGCTGGCATCCCGCTTTTGCCAGCTCCAGGGCGCGCCTGAACTCCTCTGGAGTCAGCCGCCCGTCCATCTGGAGGAGGGTTATATCGCCGCTGGGGGTCATGGCTATCGGAACGTCCGCCTCTCCGAAGTTGTCCTCGATCTTCATGGGGTCGAGGAC
>CAZHAO010000028.1:0-8719 GCA_964530375.1 uncultured Methanotrichaceae archaeon | reverse complement strand
CGATCTCGCCGTCGACCTTGCCGGCGGCGCAGGATGATATGAGGCTCTTCATCGGGATCCCGGCGTCCGCCAGGGCGACTGAGGCGGCGTTTATGCCGGCGGTCCTGGTGCCGGCGTCCGCCTGGAGGACCTCGACGAAGACGTCCACCACCGACTTGGGGAAGTAGGACGTCAAGATGACCGGCTCCAGCGCCTCTCTGCTGACCTTGGAGACCTCGTTGCTCCGCCGGTCGGGGCCGGGCCTCTTCCTCTCCTCCACGGAGAAGGAGGCCATGTTGTACCGGTACCGGACTATCGCCCGGGTGGCCTCCTGGAGATGGCGGGGGTGGACCTCTCGGGGCCCGTAGACGGCCGCCATCACCTTGTTCTCGCCCATCTCCATGTAGCACGAACCGTCGGCTCGAGCCAGGACGCCCACCTCCATCTTGATGGGCCGAAGCTCATCGGGCCGCCTCCCGTCGAGCCTTAATCCATCTTTGAAAAATGATAACTTCTCATCCATGCCGATCAACTTCTGGCCTCTTTCTCCGATCTCAAGAACTCCATTATCCTGTCGGTGAGCCCCGTGGTGTGGGCCTCCTTCTCTATGATGAGGATCGTCTTCAGGGCCAGGTCCATGTCGTCGTCGTTTCCGTCGACCCAGATCCTGCCGTTCTGCCCTACGAAGATGTTGCAGTTCAGCTCCTTTTTCAGCATGTTTATCATGGAGCCGCCCTTTCCGATGAGCCGAGGGACCCTGGTGGGGCTTATCTCCGCCACCCGTCCCCTCGTCAGGATGCCGAGCCTCCGATCGTTCATCGTCAGCTCGACCTTCATCGTCGAGTCGACGTCCTTGACCCGGACCATCACGGAGCTTCCTATCCGCAGGTACTTGGACATCTCGTTCATCTCTATCTTTCTCGGCAGTTCGGATATGTGGAGGAGCCCCTCGTAAGGCGAGTTTATGTTCACGATCCAGTTTGAAAAGACGATGTCCTGGACGGTGCCTATCACAGTATCTCCCGGAGAGGGGACGTACTTTCCGGCGAGAGGTATCACTCGCACCTTATCCTTGTAGCTGCTGGCCATCCCGTAGAGGAGGGAGCGGACTATTCCGTCCCTGACGTAAGTGCCCTCTCCCGCCTTCTTGGGGTCGTCGGAGAGCTGGTCCCCGGGCACAACCACGTTGCGATCCATACGATCCATTCCAAAATCCTCGATCAAATCGTCATCGTTTCAAAAGCTTAGTCTCGGCATCGCCTTTGGAGAGCCGGTTGACCAGGCTGTAAAACTCGTTCTGAAGCCCGGCAGGGAGCCGGACCACGCCGATCCACGACCCGTCGTTCTGCCACTGCTCTTTCTGGAGCTTTCCGAAGGTGGCGATCTCGCCGTAGGCCTTGGGGGCGTAAGCCGACGGTATCTTCACGGCCACGTCCACCTCTTCGAACCTTATCGGGATTATAGGCCTGATGGCCTTCATGGTGACGTTTACCATCTCTTCGACGGACTTGGCGGGGTCGATGTTGATGTGGGCCTCTTCCATGGCCCGCTCGATCCGAGCAGGAGGGTGGGGGGTCCCCGTCTGGGGGTTGATGGCGTTCCTCGCTATGACGGTGACGACCTGCCTTCTCTTGTTCTCGATGATCCTCTTTCTCTGCTCTGCCGTCAGCTGGATCTCGCCCTTCTTTAATATCTTCGCGGCTATCGTCACCGCGTCCGTCGTCTCGAAGGCGCGGACGAGATCCTCCTCGGCGCTCCGATCGCCGCGGCTGGCGTTCTCGAAGACGTCCTCGACGGCCAGGATCTTCTCGACGTCCATCTCGTCACCCTGACGATAAGAAAGAGCCCCCTCAGGGTCCACCAGAACCTCAAAGACCGTTCCGTGGGTCTTGAGCCTGGCAGTCACCGCCTCCTCCAGGGTGACCATCCTCACCCCTCTCCTTCTTCAACCTCACCGCCGAGTCCGGCCTTCATCTCCTCCACCCGGGCGGCAACTTCCGCCTCTTCGAGCTTATAGAAGAGCTTCTCGTCGAGCTTGATGACGCCGATCTCGGTGGTGGAGGCCTCAAACTTCCCCTCGGCGGCCTTGAAGAGGGCCTCGAGGCCCAGGAGGATCGCTTGGTCGCTAGTCATATCCTCCCGGTACTTCTCCTCGAAGATCTCCATCCCCGCAGACCGGCCTGCTCCGATCCCGGTGGCCTTGTACTCCAGGAGGGCGCCGGAGGGGTCGGTCTCAAAGAGCCTGACCCTCTCGTCGTCGGCGCCGACGATGAGGAGCGACGTTCCGAAGGGCCTGACGCCTCCGTACTGGGTGTAGGTCTGCTTGAAGTCGCAGATCCTCTTGGCCAGGACCTCGACCCCAATGCTCTCGTCGTAGACGAGCCGGTTGATCTGAGACTCGACCCGGGCCCTGTCGATGAGGACTCGAGCGTCGGCGACGAGGCCGGAGGTGGCGGTGCCTATGTGCTGGTCGATCTGGAATATCTTCTCTATCGACTCGGGCTCCATCAGCCTGCTCGTAATCCTCTTGTCCACCAGGACCGCCACGCCGTCGACCGCCTTTATCCCCACGGCGGTGGTGCCTCTCCTAACGGCCTCGCGGGCGTACTCCACCTGAAACAGCCGCCCGTCGGGGCTGAATACCGTTATAGCCCTATCATAACCCATCTGAGGTGCCATCTGCATCAATATCCTCTCCGCACAAATCAAAAGAGGTCAGTCCCACGTATCGTGTGCCTGATCCTTCAGTCATCTTCCGGTCGTCTGGACAGAGGTCGATCTCCCGACCAATAACTCGCGCCACGGACCCAGAAACTGGACCTAAATCGACTCTTCTCTTATTTTCGTCGGGCTGTAAGATCGATTGCGGTATATACTTTTCTGTTCCAGCCTTGATGGTGCCTGAAATCCCCCGGACCCTTATGGCAGCCCTCGTCCCTCCTATGGACTGGACGGTGGCGAGGAGCGCTCTGACCTCTTCCGTCCTGGTATGAGAACAGCGGACGAGGCCGAACCTCCCGTCGAAGGAGACGACCCGGAGCCTGTTTTTGGCCGCGCCGTCGTCACCGAAGAGGGAGGCCTGGGCGGCCCGGATCTCGCCGACGACCTCTCCCCGGCCGACCCGGCCCTCGGCCTCCACCTCGAAGGCGATGTACCGTCTCCGATCCCGGAGGACGGGGAGCCAGCTCCTCAAAGGATCTCCACCCCCGCCGAGGCCCATCTCCTCCGGTTGAGGTCCAGGATCTCTTTTGGCAGGGCGAGGGCCTCAAAGGCCCGCTCCCTCTCCAGGCCCAGGAGGGCCGCCAGGGCCACCAGGTCCCGGGGGGACCGGAGGTCCAGGTGAGACCTCGCGCCCGTCGATATCATCAGGTCGAGATCAAACTTCTCGATCAGGTTCAGGTCCCTCCTGACCACCTCCATCCACCTCACCCGAGACCCGCCCCGGAGCCGGATCAAGGGGCCGAGGTCCAGGGCTATGGCCACCTGGTTCTCCCGAGCGGCCTTGGCAGCCGCCACCCCGATCCCCGACCTCCCCTCATGAGGGTGGGCCAGAAGGTCGACGTTCGGGTCTTCGCAGGCGGCCCGGTTGATCTTATCGTCCCCGCCGTGAACCGCGATGAAGTCGGAACCGTCCCGGAGGGAGGCGGCCTTGTCGTGGAGGGCCCTCTGATCCTTTGCCACTATCTCGACGCCGAAGGAGACTTCGATCCCTCCGACGAGCTTTGCGCCATCAACGCCGAAGGGCCAGCCTGTCGTCGCGTGGTTGGTGATGATGATCCCGGAGTAGCCGAGCCGTTTTGCGGCCAGGGCCAGCCTGCTCGCCGAGTCAGAGCCGTCGGGTATGGAGTGAAGGTTGCACTCGTAAAAGTTCATAAAAGGTCACCGGCGACCTTCACCGCCTTCTCTCGCCTCGCTGGATAAGATTCCAGATGGGCCGATACCAAGATCGCGTCGCCGGAGTCGGTGAGATGAGCCTCGCCCTGGCGGGCGGCCTGCTTGTCGAGGCGGAAGTGGAGGTGGCATTCGTCGTCCACCCGCTGATCCATCTCCCGGCGAAGGCGCTTCATCTCCCCCTCCGGGAGCATCTCTTTGAGACGGCCGAAGAACCCGAGCCCCTCCTTCTTCTTGAGGGTGGATGAGAGGACCAGGATCTTGTTTCCGAAATGGCCAACTGCTCGGGTTTCGGCGATCGACTCCGGTGGGACGAAGAGGGATAGGGCCTCTCTCACCTTTCCATCGTCCTCGGTGGAGGCGACGAAGGCTCGAAAGGTCACCCTGTGAATCAAATCGCTATCCTCTCACTTTCCTCTGCTCTCGTTGGCCCTTATGCTGGGACGGATCTTCTCGGCCCCGACGCCCTTCTTGCGCAGGCCTCGGCCGCGCTTTCCGGCGCTGGTCTTCCCCCGGTTCGCCCTGTTCGCGTGGCTTTTGCCCCTGATCCAGGCGAGGTCGGAGTCGGAGGCTATGGCCGGATGGTTCGGGTCCACGAGGATCACCTCGTACCACTTCTGCTTTCCATCCTCGCCGACCCAGTAGGAGTTCAAAACCTCCATGTTGGGGTGCTTTCGGCCCGCCCTCTCCTCGGCGATCCTCTGGAGGCTCTTCCCCGCGGTGATCTTGTTGGCGCCCATGTGCTTGGTCCGCCTCCCGCGGATGTACCTGGACTTTCTCCGGCCCCCGCGCCTGACCTTCACCCTCACCACAGTGATCCCCTGCTTCGCCTTGTATCCGAGGGCCCGGGCCCGATCGAGCCGAGTGGGGCGGTCTATCTTCTGGACTGTCTCCTCCCGGCGCCACTCGATGAGCCTCTCCTGCCGGAGCTCGCCGACGTAGCTTTTGCCGGGGGTCTTCCACGCGTCGCGGATGTATGCATAAAAAGACTTCAATAACTTCACCTCAGTCCGGTTCGGCCACTCTGGACCACATTCCGGACCCGAGCCCCTCTCCACTTATAGAAGATAAACCTTTTCCGCCGATCCTTGCAGAACCTTCTCCGCCGATCCTTGCAGAACCTTTTCCGCCGATCCTTGCAGAACCTTCTCCGCCGATCCCAGCAGAACCTTCTCCGCCGATCCTCGTCCTCCGGCCTTGCTTCGCCCTTTCTCCGATCCGGCCCTGAGCCTTTCATCTCCTCGAGATATAGCCTCCTCCTCAGCGCGGGAGTCGGAAGGACTTCGCCTCTCAGACTTTTATCGATTGATGGCAGCCGGGGCTCAGATCTCGATATCCCTCGAGGCTTCCCTTCCCCCTCGCATAGGCTTCGTGCCAGTCCGGAGGGACCGGCATCTCCGCGTAGAGCCGGTCTCTTCTGGCTTCGAGGAGGCGGGGCTCCATTCCCATGAACCCGGCGGCACAGGCGACCCTGTTATTCGACGTCTCGGCGAGCCGTTCCATCCACCGGTATCCGCTCACCGACCTCATGAGATGGTGATCCAGGATAAGGGTCTCCGCCTCCTCGGCGAGGGCTTTGCCGTTCTCCACTGCGGCCTTTCGGAGGTCGGGGTTGAGACGGCGGAGGTAGAGGGGCGGCCCCGAGGCGAGGACGACGGTGGGCCGCCATTCGATGATGATCGATATCGCCTCATCGTCGAGGAGCTGGATATCTGAGGCGTGGACGAAGACCTCATCCCCTTCATGGATCCGGGTCATCATCACAGTGCCGAGGTTCGAGCCCCGGGGGCCGTGGGGCACGGGCGAGGAGAAGCTGATCGTCCCATCGTCCATCTCCTCGGCGTCGGGGAGGATGCGGCCCGCGAACCGGGAGAGGTCGATCCATCGCTGGACCGCCAGCTCCGAGAGGTCGTGGGGGCCCTTGCACCAGAGCCGGACGCCGTCGAGGGGCGGGACCCGGCTCAGGGAGAGCTGGTAGGGGTTGGCGTCCGCCAGGGGGATGTGGTCGCCGTGGTAGTGGCTGATCACCACGTCCGACGCCCTTCCCAGGGCCTCCAAGATCTTCTCCCGGATTTCGGCCCCCACCGCCACCTGGTGGGGATGGGGGAGCTTTCCGCGTCTCAAGTATCCAAGGGCCACCCCCGGGTCGATGACGATCGTCCGCCCTGACGCCTCCACCACGCAGGAGAGGCCCCTGACGCCGAGGGATTCGGTGCCCAGCACTTCTATCTTCATCTCCCGTTCCCTCCTCTTATTTTTATTTCATATATTTTATTTCTATTTTCGGAGCAGTGCCGCATCGGCTCTCCTTTTGTCATCGCAAGCAGGCCCCATCTGAAATATAAAATGTGCTCCGCTATCTTTGAGCTGGGGGATGGTCTTAAAAGTTTTCGGTCCATCGGACCGATGACAGAGCTACACCGTCCGATGCCGATCGGAGGTCGGCGAGGAGGCCGATAGGCTAGAAAAAAAGGATGATGGCCTGGCAGGTTCGCAGGAGAGCGGAATCGTCCGTCGGGCCTCCGCGACGTAATCTTTATAAATCTTGAGGAATAACAGGAGAGTCGGGGTTAGTGAAATGATAAAACTTTTGTTAGTTCTGGGATGCCTCTGTCTGGCATCATCATCGGCCTCACCGCCGCCATCGGATGTGCCGCCAGGAGTGGGACCTACAGTATCGCCGCCGTCTGACGTGCCCGCGGGGACGTTGTCGACACCATCGACGGAATGGTCAAACCCCGACTGGCTTTCGGACGACGTTGGCATCATCACCTATTATGGTCCCTTCGGCTATCCCTACAGAGTGAGGCTTTTTGATGATCGCATGGTGCATGACGAATGGTATCCTGTCGCACGGGCGTTCCTGGACGGCACCACTTACGGAAGATATTATTATGGCTACGGCTATCCGATTTATTTGGATCGCAGCTGGTGGGGAGA
Organism: uncultured Methanotrichaceae archaeon; assembly: GCA_964530375.1. GTDB lineage: Archaea > Halobacteriota > Methanosarcinia > Methanotrichales > Methanotrichaceae > Methanocrinis. The sequence goes on along the minus strand of CAZHAO010000028.1, from coordinate 1,909 downwards.
TCCGCGGGGTTATCGGCCCTTATATCGGATCAGGTCGGGATTCGTCTTCAGAGGCCCATTATAGCATCGGCTGAAAGATATCCATCTCGATGATCCATCCATCTCATCTTCCGCCGTACCCCCGGACGTGCTCCCATGCCCGCCGGAGCTCCGCCTCCCTTTCGCCATCGGTGTAGATCGAGGGGTCCCTCCGGCCGTATAGCTCCCGGTCCGCCCCGACGGGACAGACCTTGATGCAGACCCCGCAGGGCGAGACGCCCCGACGGGCCAGCTCGGCGCTGTAGGCGGTGCAGGCCGCTTTGTCGGTGAGCCCCTCCGGGTAGTCCCTCTCGTCCAAGGCCCCGGCGGGACACATCCGGACGCAGCGCATGCATCGGGTGCAGAGATCCTCCTCCATCAGCGGGTCGGGCGGAAGCTCGGCCGAGGTGAAGAGGGAGCCGAACCTGACCCGGGGGCCGAACTTTTTCGTCAGAAGGACGTTATTTATCCCGAATGTTCCAAGCCCGGCGAGATAAGCGGCGTGCCGGTGGGAAAAGAAGGCGACCGGGTTTTTAAGGAGGGCCTGGACGTCGGCGTACCCGTCCCGGGGGACGAAGACGGACTGGTATCCTAACTCGTTGAGGAAGTTGGAGAGACGGTATGTCAGCTGGTCGAGGAGGATGTTGACGGTCCTGTAGAGCTCCCCGTACCAGATCGAGGGCGACGTCTCCAGAGCCGGAAGGGAGATTGGAAGACCGATGACGACGACCGACCTCGCCTCGGGGCATATAGACTGGGGCCAGAACTCCGGGGGGACCCAGGGCTCGAAGGGGGGCTTTTCCCAACGGTCGACGCTGGCGACCCCCACCATCGGGATCTCCATCTGGCGGCACCGTTCCAGGAGGGATCTTTTCAGCTCAGCGCTCATGGGAGGATCTATATTCGTTGGTGGTGATAAAAGGATGCATCCATCTTTCCGCACTAACGGTTCTATTTCCAGACATTTTCGCGAGAATTTATAGCAAAGATTTATTAAATATCCCGTTATATCCCGTTTTTAGGGGTAGCGATTATGGAGATAAGAACCCTTCCACTGGATCATTTAGGTTTAGTAGCAGGTGTATTTGATCAGCTCGATATTGCAGATCTTATCGATAACCAGATTCCAAAGCTCAGAAATCACAATCTTGAGCATTCAAAAATCATAAAGGCTATGATCTTAAACGGTCTGGGGCTATGTCGGTCAGAGATTATATCTATTCCCAGAATTTTATACTACCCGTCGAGAGATTGCTTGGTGACGGTGTCACCGCCGCAGATCTGAACGATGATGCCCTCGGCAGGACGTTTGATGCGATTTACGCCTACGGTCCTATTGAACTATTCAACGATATATCTCTGAAGGTCATGAGTCAGCTTGATCTGGGAGTTCAACGGCTTCATGCTGATACTACGAGCTTCAGCGTCCAGGGGAATTACGGGGGACCCAGGGGTCGGAACGCCATCGAGATAACCCTTGGACATTCCAAAGACGGACGGATGGACTTGAAGCAATTCGTGCTGGATTGGTGACAAACCAGGACGGCATACCTATATTTGCCAAAGCTCATTCCGGGAACGCCTCGGATAAAAACACGATCATGGACTCATTTCTGAAGGTTAAGAAAGAAGAACGCATTGAAGCTCTGGCCATGATCATGGTCTTAACTCTCATGATATATTCTATCGCGGAGTGGCTGATAAGAAAACGAATGCGGGATACGGGTGAGACCGTGCCTAACCAGCTAAAAAAGCCTACCCAAAGGCCAACGTTCAAGTGGATAGCTTTTCTGTTCATGGGTGTTGCTGAAGTAACCATCTGGTTTAATGGGGAAGTGCACCTATCGATAGCTAATCTGAATGATAATCTTGTGAAGATCATAAGACTATT
>CAZHAO010000027.1:0-14039 GCA_964530375.1 uncultured Methanotrichaceae archaeon | reverse complement strand
TACTTAGGTGCGCGAGCCCTCGGGAAATACGGATCGCTGCCATGCTCACCTAATCTTTTCTATCTTTAAATGGAGCTTGGCTCCCGAATTACCATTTTAACGAATTCCAGTCAGCAATGGAGTGTGGCCAGTCGGGCGGCTTGTGCGCCATGAAACAACAAGCCCGACTGAGCGCTGCCATATTCACTTAATCTATTTCATCAAGCCCACGTTAAAGTAATGATCTCAACTTGGATGGGATCCTTGCAAATCATATAAACGTTGCCAATCATAAAAGCACTCTTTATAAAATTCCCTGATACAAGTTAATTTTAAATAGTTAGACGTTTAAATTCAAACCCTGGGTAGAGGGTGTAAAGCATTATCTGCCAAAATCTGCTATATTTTTGTCAGATGCTGCGTCGTGGGGACTCACGGAATCGAATGGAAAAATGAAGCAGAGGAGGATCAAAGATGGGATGTGAGTTTAATTCGTCAACACATACAGAGCGTGGCCATGTCACCTATATCTCTGAAAAGACTGGATTAATGAAGGAGCGCGAGATTGAGTATGCCATCGTAAATGGTTGCGCCGTATTTGAAGGTGACATAATCATCAATACCAAAGAAGGGATCACTGCTGCCAGGGATATGGGTGCCAACCGCATAAAAAAAGGCGATATTGCGCGGGAACTGCCAGAAGTTATCCATCCAGGTATTGTTTTTCGAGGCGTGGTTATCGTCGGCACTGGGGTGCGATGGCATAATGCTTCAATCCCCTACACCATTGATCCTGGTCTGCCCAATCAGGCGCGGGTAACCGATGCTATCGCCCATTGGCAGGCAAACACCCCCATTCGCTTCAAGGTGCGCAGTAACGAGGCCGATTATGTCACTTTCTTCTCAGACCCTGACGGATGCGCTTCGAACGTTGGGCGACAGGGTGGACAACAGGGCATATGGCTAGCGAACGGCTGCTCCACCGGCAATACAATTCACGAGATAGGCCATACAGTGGGCCTATGGCACGAACAGAGCCGGGAGGACCGCAACAACTTCGTGACCATCCATTATGAGAACATAATGGACGGCTATGCGCATAACTTTGACCAGCAGATTGCAGACGGAGATGATGTGGGTGGATATGACTACGGCTCCATTATGCACTATCCCAGCGACGCCTTTTCGAAGAATGGATTGGACACCATCACACCTCCGCCAGGGGTATCCATCGGCCAGCGTGAAGCACTGAGCTTTGGTGACATCATGGCAGTGGCATATATGTATGGCCGTGGCGAATGGTATGTGGGCAATGTCAATACACATGAACTACACATACCGAGCTGTTACTGGGCGAGCTTGATGCGTCCCACCAACAGACGCTATTTCTGGACGGTGGAAGAGGCTAAGGCCAGCGGCTATAACGGATGTTGGTACTGCAATCGCTATTGGGATACAGGCTAGGGTCATGGGCTTACTGACAGGTCGTATTTGTTTGGAGGGATGGCAGGGAGAGCCAGGGCCAGCCACAGTATACGTGCGTCTGCTCGATACGAGTCGAGTCAACGCGCCTGCCATGACCGTTTTCACCCTCACATTTAAGGAGGTGGCTCTTGACGTGATGGAACATGATGGCATAGATTTCGCAATGAATATCGCAGAGGTGGATCCCCATGCCCGCTATACTGTCAGTGTGTTAGTAGACCTGAATGGCGATGGACAGAGCAGCCGGGGTGATTATCAGAGCATGCAGGCCTACCCTGTGTTGACCCACGGGCATGAAAACCGGGTGAAGGTCTATGCCAAGCGCATACCCTAATATGCCGCGATGAAAAGGTGGCGGTATCGGAGGCTTTCGAGCCAATTCTGGTTCAAAGAGATCCTGATCGAATATCTTCGCATAGACTTTGTTATGGCATAGAAAAGACTGCTTTTGGACGGATGACAGGAGAAATATAAAAATCCATTCGTCCTATCCATGGTTCTTACAGCATATTCACATTAATGGCTATTGTCATGAACCAATAAGCAGTAATTTCGGTTTCATGATCCCAAAAGTCGTGCAGCGTTTCCCTACCCCGCAGGTGCGCGAGCCCTCGGGAAATATGGATCGCTGCCGCATTCGACAAACTTTTTCTACAAACAATTTTACCAGGAATCAGCAGAAACAATGGTGTTGGAGGCCACGTTCCTCTATTGCAGTTCTACTATTTTTCGCATGGACTCTTTTCAGGCCCTACTCAATCTCATCAAGGAGGTAGTCCCCTTTCCGCACCCCCAGAAGGATCTCGAACTCCGGCGGCGTCAGAACCGGAACCGAGTACATGGCCTGGTCGTCGAGGGCTATCCTCGGGCAGGCGGTGGAGACGGCGGCGTCCACCCCCAGGTTGACCAGAACCTCCGGCTCCACCCTGTCCAGGTGGACCAGAACCATCTTTTTCCCGTGCTCCCTTCCGAGAGCTGCCATCTTCCTCGCGAGATCCATCCTCTTCTGTCCCGGCTTCTTTGAGACAAGAACCGCGATCCGTTCAGCATCACCAGCCCTGGCTATCGCCCCGTATCGGCGCTTCAGCATCGGCATGATGTCGATTACGGAAACGTCCCCGGTCACCGGGTCGGCGGCCACCACCCTCTTTCCGGTGGCGAGGGCGACGCCGAGGGGATGGAACTGGCCGGTCCCAACGAATAGATACTCATCGACGTCCGAATTTCGGGCGGCCTCGTAGTTGCACCCCAGAACCTGGCCGGGGTATCGGGTCCTATTGCCGCCGGACCGGACCACCGCCTCGATTCCCCTCTCCTTCAGGCCCTCCACCACGTCGTCGAGCCGGTGGACGTGCTGGACGGTGGTGACGACCCCAACCCGCCGGGCGGAGAGGAGGTCTGCGGCCCTCTCGACCGCCTTCCTGACGTCGGCCCTCATCCTCGCCTCGACGTAGACCACCTTGTCGGTGAGGGGGTCTCCCTCCAGCATCTCCGAGTGGCCGACGTGGATCACCAGGTCTGCCGCCCTGCAGAGGTCGAGATCTACGTCGCAGGCCCCGTAGCAAGGGTCCCCGGAGACGATCACAGCGGCGTCGGTCATCTCCTCGATCTCGTTTGCAATGGCTGGCGCCATCCTCTTCAGCCCTTCGGGGACCTGGACTCCGACTATTTTGGCGCCCGACTTTTTGATCAGCTCCAGGGCGCGGTCCAGGTCCAGGTCGAATGGTTCGCTAAAACCACTTGTCGAGGGTGCTCTGCCCAACCACAACCGCCTCCTCCAGCCTCTTCGTCGCCTTCTCCACCCTCTCGGGGGAGAAGTCCCTCTCATCGCAGAGGAATGCCAGGATCTTCTCCGCATTCGGCCTCTTCATCTCGACCTCGTAATCGTCCGTTACGGGGGGTTTGAGGAAGAGGTCTCTGATCTCGGCCGCGTTCTCGATCGTCTCTCCCCTAGCCTCCAGTACCCTCTCCAGGTCGCCGTGCTCTTTTATCAGCTTCAGGGCGGTCTTGGGTCCGACCCGTTTCAGACCAGCGTTGTAGTCGGTCCCGCACATTATCCCGATCTCCACGAGCTGCCTTCTCTCGATCCCGAGGCGCAAAAGCTCCATCTCCAGGCTGATAATCTCGGGCATGACGTCGACGTAGACGTTCTTTCCCGGAAGCTTCCTCTTGCCGGTGATGGCCATGTTCCTCACCACCTTCGGCGCGCCGAAGAGGAGGGCGTCGTAATCCTGGCTTCCCACGAGGTCGACGTCGCCTTTCATCGCCATGAAGGCAGCCTGGGCCTCGCCCTCCGAGGGCGCCTGGACGATTGGGATCCCCATCGCCTCCAGAAGGCGCTTCGAGTCGGCGACCATCTCGTCGCCGAGGCGGGATGCGGCCTGGGCGTACTTGAAGCCGTTCAGCCCCTCCTCCTTCGCCCGTTCCCACATCTCCTCGGCCCTGGACCTCGTCTCAGCCCTCTGGTTCAGGGTCTCCCTCTTGAAGGAGGGCGGCTCCCCGTCGAAGACGAAGACGACCTTCGCCCCCCCCTCCATCAGGTTCGTCATCCGATAGAGGATCCCCGAGAGGTGGGAGGTGGTCCTGCCCGATTGGTCCCGGAGGGGGGTCCCGTCCTGCTGCCTTATTATGCTCAGAAACTGGTAGAGGGTGTTGAAGGCGTCCACTGCGATCCAGCGCCCCGACAGCTCCCTTATCTCTATCCTCTCCCTTTCCAGGAGATCTCCCAAGTCGACTCCCATGAGAACTCCGCCTTTTGCCCCTGAGCCATGACGCCCTTCTCAGCACGACCCAATCTTCAAGCCCGTCTTATTGTTCCCAAAGTTAAATATTAGTTGAACGGGGATTAGATAAATGCGAGCATGGTTGGTGATGATGATGATCGATATAACTGACGTGGCCGCGGAGGTATTGAAGGGGAACATGATTGAGGGAAAGGTGGTCAGAATGATCCTGGCCGCCACCGACGTCACCGGCGCAAACTACGTCCTCGCCTGGGGCGATCCTGCCGAAGAAGACGTGGTCTTCGAGAGCAAAGGCATCAAAGTCCACATGACCCCTCAAGACGCCGAGATCCTGGGAGACAGCCCGACGATAATAGATTTCGTGGACACCGAAGAGCTGGGAAGGGGCTTTCTGATCCAGGGCCCTGAGAGCGAATCTTGCGGATGCGGTCACGAGCACGGCCACGAACACGAGCACGGCGGCTGTTAATGAGGCCAATGATTTTCGTTTGCCTCAAGACCCATATCCATTTTTTGAAGGGCTGAAATAAGCTCACTGAGACGCCGAAAATAAGGGGCAGAGTGGGACTTATGCCCACTCTGTTTGAAGCTCGTCCCTCAGATGAGGGGAATTCCGTCCACCGCCTCGGGGTTGGCGAGAGCGGATGTGTCGCCGGTGGGGTTGCCGAGGGCCTTGGCCTTGACCACCCGGCGCATGATCTTGCCGGACCTGGTCTTGGGCAGGTCGTCGACGAAGTAGACGCCGGCGGGTATGGCCAGGGGTCCCATGGTGGTCCTGACGTGAGTCTTCAGCTCCTTGGCGAGATCGTCGGAGGAGTTGAAGCCCTTCTTCAGGATGACGAAGGCGACGATCGCCTCGCCCTTCACCTCGTCGGGCTTGCCGATGACCGCGGCCTCAGAGACGGCCTTGTGGGCCACGAGGGAGGACTCGACCTCGGCGTTGGCGATCCTGTGGCCTGCGACGCTGAGGACGTCATCGATTCTGCCCTGGACGAACCAGTATCCGTCCTTGTCCCTCGTCGCCTTGTCGCCGGCGAGGTAGGTGCCGGGCTTGACCTTCCCGTACATGTCCCAGTACTCCTTCTTGTACCGGACCTCGTCCTTGTAGAAGGCTCTCAGCATCGACGGCCAGGGGGTCGGGTTGACGATGTTGCCGCCCTCTCCCAGGGGGACCTCGTTTCCGTCCTCGTCGTAGATGGTGGTGTTGAATCCGGGCAGGGGGTAAGCGACAGAGCCGGGCTTGCAGGGGGTCATGGGCAGCGGGGATACCACGAAGCATCCCGTCTCGGTCTGCCACCAGGTGTCCATGATGGGGGCCTTGTCGTTGGCGAAGTTCTTCCTGTACCAGATGTAGGCCTCGGGGTTGAGGGGCTCGCCGACGGAGCCGAGCAGCCTTATGCTGGATAGGTCGTACTTCTCAGGCCACTCCGAGCCCTGCTTCATGAGCATCCGGACGGCCGTGGGGGCCGTATAGAAGACGGTGACCTTCTGCTCCTGGATGATCTTGTACCAGCGGCCGAAGTCGGGATAGTCGGGAGACCCCTCGTACATCATGGTGGTCGCGCCGAGACATAGCGGACCATAGACCACGTAGGAGTGGCCGGTGATCCAGCCTACGTCGGCGGTGCACCACCAGATGTCGTTCTCCTTCAGGTCGAAGACCCAGTGGAGGGTCTGGGCTGGGGTGACGCAGTATCCGCCGTGGGCGTGCTCGATCCCCTTGGGCTTTCCGGTGGTCCCGGAGGTGTAGAGGATGAAGAGCCTGTCCTCGGCGTTCAGCTCCTCGGTCTTGCAGTCGGCAGACTGCTTCTTTATCAGCTCGTGGAACCAGATGTCCTTGCCCTCGTTCCATGGGACCTCGATTCCGGTCCTCTTGAGGACGATCACTTTCTGGACGCTCTTTATCCCCTTGATCGCCTCGTCGGCCTGGGGCTTGAGGGGCATCGGCTTTCCGCGCCTGTAGAAGCCGTCGGAGGTGAAGACGACCTTTGCCTGGCAGTCGTCGACCCTGTCGCCGAACCCCTTGGAGCTGAACCCGGAGAAGACGAGGCTGTGGATGGCGCCGATCTTGGCGCAGGCCAGCATCGCCATGGCGGTCTCGGGGACCATGGGCATGTAGATGGATACTCTGTCGCCCTTGACGACTCCGAGGCTCTTGAGGCCGTTCGCCAGCTTGTTGACGGTTTCGTACATCTCCTGGTAGGTGTAGTCCTTCTCGGGCTGGTCGGTCGGCTCGGGTACGAAGTGGTATGCTACCTTTGCGCCTTTTCCTGCCTTGATGTGCCTCTCAATGGCGTTGTAGAATACGTTGACCTTTCCGCCGGTGAACCACTTGAAGTACGGCATGCCGGAGTCGTCCATCACCTTGGTGTAGGGCTTGTACCAGTCGGCGTAGGTCTTGGCCATCTCGTCCCAGAACTCGATGTAATTCTTGCCGCACCAGGCTCGCATCTCCTTCTCGCTCTTGAAGCCCTTCTTCTTCGCCCACTGCCAGGCGTTGCAGTTCTCGGCCAGGGCCTTTGGCGGCTCAAATATCCTGGTCTCCTCCATCAGAACCTTGGTCGTTCCAGTTTTTCCTTCAGCCAATTTAAAATCCTCCTTTTACCCCTCAAATTGGGATGTTTCGGCTTCTCCACACCAATATCGAGATCTATCCGATGATAGACGTCCATTTAGATGCCATCTTATGGGATAAGTGAGCGCAATCGGCTCTCCTCTGCCAATATATCCCCATCAGCATTGTGGAGCTGCGTTGGAAACACGTGGCTACCCTGTACGTCTTTTGTTTATAAATCTGTCGAGAACAAATATTATAATGATTTTTCATGATGTATTTTGCTCAATTGTTAAGAAAATCTAAAAAACTTAATTCTAAATGTAGATTTTCATATTTTGGCAACATAAACCTCGGATGAGGGCGTTCGAATCTAGAGAAACACCAGCTCAACGGAGGTGGGATTGTCATCATATTGGTATAAAAAGGCATCCTAATATTATAATCATAATAAACATAAATAACCTATATTTCATCTTCGCTCCGAGAGGTGGAATATCTAAATGTCATCTGATCCTCGCAGATCGGCCTCGCAGAGCATGTCATGTTATTTCCATTGTTTGATTGAGATATAAGTTATATTCTCTTCAAGTAATCCCCATGCGATCAGAGCTGTTGGAATGATATATAATTACAAATTCCATTGCATTCCCGACGGAAGCTGATATGAGACGGAGCACGCCCATAGCCGATCAATATCATATAAATATGAAGCTCGACCTCGCCTGCCACGTGTCATGTTGGTTTATATATATTTTTTATTATTGCCAGGTGGCGATTTGAAAACTCTGCACCCTAAAGCGTGCTGGACTCAAAAATATCAAAAATAAAAAATAAAAAAAGATCGCTCATCTAAACGATCTTCGGTATGCCGTCGACAGCTTCCGGATTCATTAGGGTCGATATGTCTCCTGTGGGGTTGCCGAGAGCCTTAGCCTTGACCACACGACGCATGATCTTGCCGCTCCTGGTCTTGGGCAAGTCGTTGACGAAGTGAATCTCCGAAGGCGTGGCCACAGGCCCCATCGTCTTTCTGACGAAGGTGATTATGTCCTTATCGAGACCTGGAGTCGCCTCTATGCCCACCCTCAGGATGACGAAGGCCACAGCGGTCTCGCCTTTGATCTCGTCGGGTTTTCCGACGACTGCTGCCTCCGCACACTTAGGATGAGCCACGATGGCCGACTCCACCTCGGCATTCGCTATCCTGTGACCTGCGATGCTCAAAACGTCGTCGATCCTGCCCTGGATCCAGAAGTAGCCGTCCTTGTCCACCGCCGCCTTGTCTCCGGCAAGATAGACGCCGCGGCGGCCGGGGACGTTCCAATAGAACTCCCAGTACTCCGTCATGAACCTCTCTCGATCGCCCCAGAAAGCTCTGAGCATCGAAGGATAGGGCTTCAGGCTCACTATGTTGCCGCCCTCTCCGGGAGGCACCACTTTCCCCTCCTCGTCTAAGACGGCTATGTCGTATCCGGGAAGCGGGAAGGCACACGATCCAGGCTTCAGGGGTGTGATGGGCAGCGGTGAGTTGAGGAAGGTTCCCGTCTCTGTCTGCCACCAGGTGTCCATGATCTGGAGCTTGTCTCTCCCGATATGCTCACGGTACCAAATCCAGGCCTCTGGGTTGATCGGCTCGCCGACGGACCCTAGGAGCCTCAGGCTGGAGAGGTTGTACTTGGCTGGCCATTGCCCGCCCTGCTTCATGAACATCCTTATCGCCGTCGGGGCGGTGTAGAGGACCGTGATCTTGTGTTCCTCGATCATGCTCCACCATCTGCCGAAGTCTGGATAGTCCGGAGCCCCTTCGTACATGAAGGTAGTCATGCCCAAACAGAGCGGCGCGTAGACGATGTAGGAGTGGCCTGTGACCCATCCAATATCTGCGGTACACCACCAGACGTCGTTCTCCTTCAGGTCGAAGACCCAGTGAAGCGTCTGTGAAGGTCCGACGGCGTTTCCGCCCGTGGCGTGCTCGATACCCTTTGGCTTTCCTGTAGTCCCTGAGGTGTAGAGGATGTATAGCCTGTGCTCCGGGTCGAGCTTCTCTGGCTCGCAATCTTCAGACTTGCCCTTTACCAGGTCATGCCACCAGATGTCCTTCCCTTCCTTCCATGCCACATCTATGCCGGTACGCTTGTAGACTATCGTATGCTCTATTGAAGGACTACCAGCAACGGCCTCATCGGCGTTCGACTTAAGTGGCACCGGCTTTCCGCGCCTATATAACCCATCCTGAGTGATTAAGACTTTGGAACCGCAGTCTACAGCCCTGTCTTGTAGAGCCTTTGCACTGAAGCCCGAGAAGACCGCGCTGTGGATGGCGCCGATCTTGGCGCAGGCGAGCATCGCAATTGGGAGCTGGGGTATCATCGCCATGTAGATGCTGACCCTGTCACCCTTCTTGACGCCAAGGCTTTTTAGGCCGTTGGCGAGCTTGTTAACTTCTTTGTATAGCTCGCCATAAGTGATCTTTTGAGTGGCCTGATCTGTGGGCTCAGGAACCCAAATGTAGGCTACTTTGTCCTTCTTGGCACCTTTGGCGTGACGGTCCACGGCGTTGTAGGTCATATTCACAAGGCCGCCGGTGAACCAGTGGAAGTAGGGCATCTCCGAGTCGTCCATCACCTTGGTGTAGGGCTTGAACCAGTCGATGTACGTCTTTGCCATCTCGTCCCAGAACTCGAGGTAGTGCTCGTCAGAAGAGCACCAAGCACGCATCTCCTTCTCTGTCTTGAACCCCTTCTTCTTCATCCACTTCATTACGTTGGAGTTCTCCACCAGGTCCTTTGGCGGCTCAAATAGCCGAGTTTCTTCCATAATCGCTGCTGTCTTCTTCCTCTTTTCTTCTTTTCCAGCCACAGCCATTTCAAACCCTCCTTATTCAAACGGCGAATATCTTCTACTATCCCTAGATCCCTTGGGCATTTCCGACCAATATCCTTTGATATTCATCTAGAATCTGCCCTGCGTTCTCTCTATAAGAGCATGGAGAACGCTTGCGAGGACCATTTTCCTAGTAATCTTTCTGATTAATAAGGTTAGTGGCCTATTAATCGTTATAGAAATAGAAGTGTTGAAGACTAAAGGAGGCGTATATTTTGAAAATCAAAAACAGCGACATTGATTGTGCCAATCGTAAATAGCCCTATTCGCGATTTATTACCTCTCCTTTTAGGTAGAACGGGGTCGCCTTTACGACCTTGAACCGATGGACGCATCCAAGACTCAGAGGTCCACGAACCACGATCTTCCTGTAGTTATCCGACCTCGCCATCACCGTCCCCTCCCTTCCTCTTTCCGTCACCTGCGCGACGATCGTCTCTCCGAGATACCGGCCGCTTCTCTCCCCTGCGATCTTTTGCCACAGCCGGGTTATCCGTCTCGATCGGTCCTTTTTGAACCGAGATGGCATATCTTTGAAGCTGCTGGCTACAGTTCCCGGTCTTGGGGAGTACATGGTGACGTTGACCTTGTCGGGGTCTGCTGCCCTGATCAGGGCCTCGGTGGCCCTGAAGTCCTCTTCCGTCTCGCCGGGAAAGCCCGTTATGACGTCGGTGTAGAGGGTGAGATCGGGAAAGGCCGCCCTGAACTGCGCCACCATCTCCAGGAAGTCCCGGGCCGAATAGCCTCTCTTCATGCCAGCGAGAACCCCCTCCGAGCCGGACTGGACGGGAAGGTGGAGGAACTTGTAGATCTTGGGATCTTCGTAAGATCGAATCAGGTCATCCAGGATGGGGGAGAGCTGGTCCGGGTTCATCATCCCCACCCTCACCCTGAAGTCTCCTTCGATCCCGACAACGGCGTCGAGAAGCTCCGGAAGGCTCGATCCCAGGTCCGCGCCGTAGGCGGCGGCGTCCTGGGAGGCGAGCTGTACCTCAACGGCCCCGTCCGCCAGGCGGCCTCGGACCACCTCGACTACCTCCGGGACGGTCCTGCTCCTGAGGGTCCCCCTCGCCCTTCTGACGATGCAGTAGCTGCATTTCCCCCTGCACCCCTCCGAGATGTTGACGACGGTGCAGAGGTTTTGAGGGGTTTCTCGATGGCAATGTCTCGATTCGTCGGATCGGAAGGCTTCGCCCATCTTCATGCCCGCCGACCGGTCGAGGATGCCCATCACCTCACGGCAGCTTATGTCACCGACCGCCTCGGGCATGGCCGACGGCAGACAGCCTGCGATCACTAGCCTTTTGCCCTGAAGCTGGGACAGCCTCCTCTTCATCCTTCTCTCGGTCTTTTCGGTGACGGTGCAGGTGTTGACGATCACGAGATCCGCCTCCTCCAGAGATGTGAGGAGGTGGCCCATCTCGACGAGAGCGGCGCTGAAGGCCTCTGAATTTCCCTGGTTTGCAGCGCAGCCGTAGGTCTCCAGGTAAAATCTCATTATTCTTCCGTCAAGGTCGTCTCTTCTCGGAGCGGTTCTTTCTCCGACCTCTCTTCGTCGCCCGACCGATCGGCGGCCTCTTCGGCCACCGCCGCTGGGCCAGATGCGCTCGACGACTCCGTCTCCTCTTTTTGGACCTGATAGACCCCCACCACTATCCCCATCAGGGCGGGGGCGAGGAAGAATCCGCCTATCCCCGCCACCAAGACCCCGCCGACGAAGGAGAGGATGACGAGCAACGGATGGATCGTCGATTTCGTGGAGACTATGTAAGGCCTGATGATCAGGTCCGACGGTAGGTATATCAGGGCCGTCGAAACGGCGAAGAAGAGGAGGGCGTCAAAGAGCCCCAGCTCGAAGTACCGATAGAGGGTTATGGGGACTATCACCAGCCAGGAGGAGAGGACCGGTATCATCCCCGATATGAAGACGATGCTGGCGAGGGCGAAGGGCCTGGGTATGCCGAAGGCGTAAAAGACGATGGCGGAGATGAGGCCGCTGACGATGGCGGTGTAGATGGCGCCGATGAATATGCCGGAGAGGATGCTGTCGATTCGAGCGCTGTACTTCTTGTAGATCGATATATTATCAGAGGGGAGGATCATCATGATCCCCCTGGCCAGCCTTCCTCCGTCCGTGAGGAGGAAGTAGCAGACGTATATCGAAGCTATGAGGTTGAGGATTGTGAGGACCAGGGACATACCGTAGGAGAAGACCGGAAGGCCCGAGAGGACCCGGGCCAGGATCTCGATCAAAGTCTTAAGGCTCCCCGTCAGGTCTTCGTAGATGACGGGAGTGATATCGCCGATCTCGGGGAGTATCTCGTAGTTTTCAAGAGGGACTTCGAAGCTTCTGATGAACGTTCCCGTCCTCCGGATGATCTCCCCCTGGTTCTCCACCACCCAGTTGAGCTGGGATACGACCTCGACCCCGCCGAGGCCGAGGATGAGGATGATGGGGAGAATTATGGCGGTGGTCGCGACGATCGAGCCGAGGCGCCTGCGGCGTCCGAACTTGTCTCTTATCGGCCTGGCCACGTAGGCCAGGACGACCCCGAGGACGATCCCGTCCATGAGGGGGAAGAGGAAGTAGGATATGAGGATCAGAATGAAGAGTAAGGGCAGGATGATCCAGGCGTTCTCGACGAGCTGGCATCGGAGATCTTTCTTCAAATAATCTGCCCCAGGCCTGACTGGGCCATCAATCGATAAATAACTTTGCGGAGGGGGATCCACCCGCCGATCTGTCGGGTCCGGCTCTGCCTTTCAGGCGCGGCCCGGCTTTGGCAGCTCCACGGTCATCAGGACCCTGTCTGCCCCCTCGACGATCTCTTGTTGGGTGACGCCCCGGAGGCTCGCCGCGAGGACCGCTCCCCCGGCGCCAACGCCCTCTTTGGCGCTCCCGCGGGCGTAGCAGCTGAGGGCAGGTATCTTGGACCTCTCAAGGCCGGGGTCGGCCATGTACCATTTACGCCCCAGCTCCTCCACCGTCTCTACGAAGCTGGCGTTTCGATCCTCCACGATGTACCTGGTGGTGGCGATGGAGACGTCCCCTCCGAGGCCCAAAGCGTCGGCGGCGCAGAGGACGGCGGCCATCTGGGTCCCTCCCGCCAGGACAGTCTTCGTCCCCGAGAGGCCCTTCAAAAGCCCAAGAACGCAGGGCATCATGGGGTCGCCGACCTCCCGAAGGGCCCCGAGCGGATCGGACTTCATCGACCCGAAGGAGGCGCCGCAACGGTCCAAGGCCTGGTCGACGATCTCCTGCTTCATCGCCATGGGATGGTTCAGAAGGCTGCTGGAGACCCTGCCGGGGTAGCCCAGGGCCTGCATCACGGCCATGGCGGTCGTCGTACCTCCAGCGATCGACTCGCCTATGAATATGCAGTCGGAGAAGGCTGCGAGCTTCTTTCCCAGCATGGCCGCCCGGTCCATGATATCGGCGGCGTCGGGGACCGCCGGAGCGAACCTGATGTCGCTTCCGGGAAAGCCGTTCATGTCGACGTAGGGGACGGCGGGCTTTCTTCGCAGGCCGCTCGTCACAAAGAGGGAGGGGATCCCCGAGAGGCTGAGGGCAGCCTTCGTCACCACCGCCGGGGTCGTCGCCCCCTCCGGGGACTCCGGGATCTCGGGGATGGTCACGATCTTGTGGAGCTCGACGAGCTCAGCGTCGGCGCTGGGGGTGTAGTCGGTGAGCTCCGGCGACGCCCCTGCGGCGCTCAGGCCGGGGATCTTCCCGGTATCGGTGTTGGAGAGGACGCAGAGGAAGAGGGGCCGCTCTGGCCGGTAATCAAAGTGAGGATGGATCCAATCTTGCATGATCAATATGGTGTTCCGCGAGGTATAAAAACTCAACGCTAGAGGAGTTAAGACAAGTAAATTTTACTTGATCGGCGGAAAAGCAAGGTTGCCGATCGGCCAGACATTACAGAGGCAAATTTATGTGATCGCTGTCTGTCGTAGGTGTGTTGACGTTGTGTCAATATTGGGAAGCCCCAATCTTTATTACGACGTTTGAATATGTCTGCATTATGTCTCCCAGCAAAAAGAATAGGAAGGCATACGAAGGCGAAATAGCCGAAATGCCAGACCCTGGCGAGAAGGGGGCTGAATTTCTGGCATGGATTAAAAATTTAGGTTATATGTGGCCTCTTAAAAAATGTGAAGTGTATGGCCAACATGTTGGTTTAGATATCGATCGATTTGTGAAAGATATGGGGCCTGAACGCATAAGCCTCCGTAGGAACAGAAACGGCGAAAAAGTAGTATTGGTAGAGGATAAAATATGGGCTAGCAAGTGGGCCCGCAAATCGAGGTGCGATCGAGCACATCATAGACATACAAAAAAGTTATGAATAGTGGCGATAAAGACGGCAATCCTTTAGGTTACTCAAGGG